>CAYMQR010000161.1:0-9707 GCA_964392195.1 uncultured bacterium
CAGGCTCGGCTTCGAGTTCGTGGTCGCGCCGCGCCCGTGTGATCCCAACCCGCTGACCTACCCGGTGACAGTGGCGCTCGGCGCCGCCACGCCGGAGCCGCTGCGGGCGTTCACGACCGGCGAGGCGCTCGCGCGGCTCCTCGACTCCGCCACCGAGCGCGCGTGCGTCCAGCTCTACCGCCGCGGCGGCACCCGCGACTACCTGCGCTTCGGCGGCGCGGCGCCGCACGCGAGCTCCGCGCTGCCGAGCGTCCACCGGGCGCCGTGAGCACGACGAGCGAACACCCCGTCGCCGACGTCGTCTTCCTGTTCGACGTCGACAACACGCTGCTCGACAACGACCGCGTCACCGCCGACCTGCGCGCCCACCTCACCCGCGAGGTCGGCGAGGAGCGCCAGCGCCGCTACTGGGCGATCTTCGAGGAGCTGCGCGCAGCGCTCGGCTACGCCGACTACCTCGGCGCCCTGCAGCGCTACCGCGTCGAGCACCCGCGCGACCCGCACCTGCTCACCGTCTCGCGCTTTCTCCTCGACTACCCGTTCGCGAACCGCCTCTACCCGGGCTCGCTCGACGCCATCGAGCACGTCCGCCCGTGGGGTCGCCCGGTGATCCTCTCCGACGGCGACGTGGTGTTCCAGCCGCGCAAGGTGGAGCGCGCCGGGCTCATGGAGGCGATGCGCGGCGACGTGCTCATCTACGTCCACAAGGAGCGCGAGCTCGACGACGTCGAGGCGCGCTACCCCGCGCGCCACTACGTGATGATCGACGACAAGCTGCGCCTGCTGACCGCGATCAAGGCGGTGTGGGGCGCGCGCGTCACCACGGTCTTCCCGCGCCAGGGCCACTACGCCCACGACCCCGCGGTCCTCGCCGCGCACCCGCCCGCCGATGTGACGATCGAGCGCATCGGCGACCTCGTCGGTATCACCCGCGAGCAGCTCGTCGGCGGGTCGCTCACGCTGCGCTGAGCCCGACCGTTCGGTCGGGCGCGCCGACCCGCGGCGCCGGCGAATCGTCGTCAGGGCACCTCGATCGACGGCGGTGGCGACCCCGAACCAGCAAGCGGACGAGAGTCAACAATCTGACGATGTGTGAACACTCACTAGATCACGGCGGCGGGCCACAACATGCTCGGCTAGCCGCAACATACGATTACCTAATGGAATTTGGCACCGCCAGGTAACCCCCCTGTGACGATCTGCCACCCCCCCCTTGCGCGAACTGCCCCGAAACTGTCAGGAATGGTCGATAGCCCGGAGAGATCTTGTCGCAATGTCTCCGCGCGATCCCATTCACTCCGAGCCCCGCCCCTTCAACGAGTGCCATGCCCAGAGCAAAGACCACCAGGCCCGACACGCCGGACACCCGAACCCGCGCCCTCGACGCCGCTGAGCGACTCTTCGACGAGCGGGGTGTCGACGGCACGTCGCTGCAGCAGATCGCGGAGGCGGTCGGCATCCGAGCGCCGTCCCTCCTCCACCACTTCGAGAGCAAGGAGCAGCTCCTCGAGGAGGTGATCACGCGCCTGCTGGTGCGGACCCGCGACGAGTCGATCGAGGTCCTGCTCGCCCACGACGCCGCCGCCGAGCGGTTCTCGGCGGTGGTGGACGTCTTCCGGCGCATGGCGGAGCGGCACCCCCGGCTGGTGCGCGTCATCATGGCGGAGGCGATGCAGCAGCACAGCGTCGCGCTCACCCCGGTCGAGCTGGTGATGGGACCACTGGTCGACAAGATCGAGCGCTCGCTGCGGGGCGCCGCCTCGCTGCCGCCCGACGCACCGGTGCGCGGGATCATGCTGACCTTCCTGGCCGCCACCCTGGTGCGCTTCTGCCTGGGCGAGCTCGGTGATCGGATGTGGGGCAACGACGAGCCCCCCGAGGCGCTGCTGAGCCTGCTGCTGGCGGTCGTCGAGCAGCGCGCTCGCGGCCACCGCTCGACGACCGTCGGCAAGGGCTCCTGAGACGCGGCTCCGCCGAGACCCGACGTGGGGCTCGGCACCGGTTCACCGCGCGCCGTCGAGCGCGCGCGGTCGGCGGCGACCCGGCACCCACCGGCGCACGCTCGTCGGGCGGCGTCGTGTGATCGGCTTCATCGTCCACCAGCACGCGCCGCACCCCGGGGACGGTCGCGGCGCTCGTCGCGGTGATCCGCCTCTTGACGGCGGGCATCATTTCGATCATTATCAAATCATCGAAACGTCGAAGCGAGCCGTCGAAGCGACCCGCGCGACGGACCGAGCGAGCCCCCGATGAAGAGCAACGACCGGCTGGTGAAGATGTTCAAGGCGCTCGGGAACGCGAACCGCTTCCAGCTCTTCACCGAGATGCTGCGCGCGCGGGCCGAGGGCGTGGGCTACTCGCGGGGCGCGCGCGACACCAGCTGCTCGCTCACCGCGATCGTCGAGCGGCTCTCGATCGGCGCGCCGACCGTCTCGCACCACATGAAGGAGCTGGTGAACGCCGGGCTGGTGCGGACCGAGCGCGACGGCAAGTTCCTGCGCGTCGAGCTCGACGAGGACGCCCTCACGGAGCTGCAGCGCTTCTTCGCCGCCAAGGCGTGAGCACGGCTCGCCGACTTTTTTTTGCGGAAATAATTCGACATCCATCGAATCGTCGAAACATCGAATCGTTGACCCGATCGACCTCAACTCCCAACCACCGAAAGGAACCGACCATGAGCCACCCCACCGAACACGATCGACGCGGCTCTTCCGCCCCCGCCACCACGCCCGCGCGCGTCGCCCTGGTCACCGGCACCTCGAGCGGCATCGGCCTCGACACCGCGATCGAGCTGGCGCGCGCCGGCTTCACCGTGGTCGCGACGATGCGCAACCTCGCCAAGCGCGAGCCCCTCGAAGCGGCGGCGCGCGAGGCGGGCGTCGCGCTCGACGTCCATCCGCTCGACGTCACCGACGCCGCCAGCATCGCGCGCGCCGCGGACCACGTCCGCGCGCGTCACGGCCGCATCGACGTGCTGGTGAACAACGCCGGCTACGGGCTCGCCGGCGCGATGGAGGACGTGACCGCCGAGCAGCTCCGCGCCCAGCTCGAGACCAACCTCGTGGGCGTCGTCGAGACCACCAAGGCGTTCCTGCCGATGATGCGAGCGCAGCGCTCGGGGAGGATCTTCAACGTCTCGTCGATGGGCGGCCGCACCTCGTTCCCGGTGTTCGGCGCCTACCACGCCAGCAAGTTCGGCCTCGAGGGGCTCACCGAGGCGTGGCACTACGAGCTCGCGCCGTTCGGCATCCACATGAGCCTGATCGAGCCGGGCGGGCACCGCACCGAGTTCGACAAGGGCAGTCTGGTGCGCGCGACTCCCGAGTCGAGCCCGTACCGCTCGATCGTCGAGGCGCTCGAGGCGCGCCAGGCGCGCTTCGGCCACCTCATGCCCGCCGCGACCCAGGTGAGCCGCGTGATCCGGCGCGCCGCCACCAGCTCGCGACCGCGGCTGCGCTATCGGGTGGGCGTCGACGCGAACGCCGTGCTCGGCCTGAGCGCGGTGCTGCCGGGCCGGCTCTTCCGCTGGACCATCGCGCGCTCGCTCGGCGTGCCGCGGGCGCTCGCGGCGGCGCTGCTGCTCGCGCTCACGGCGTCGCTGGCGGCACCCGGTCACGCCGCGGCCGCCGCGAGCGCTGCCACGCCGAGCGCGGTTGCCAGCCCCGACACGGACACGGGCAAGGAGGCGCTGCCCGCCGTCCCGCCGCCCATCGAGCTGAGCGCCGCCGAGCGCGCGCGGCTCGTCGCCGGCGAGGTCGTCACCCGCTCCGCCGACCTCGGCGCCGCCGGGCGCCGCGCCGAGGCGATCCATCTCTTCGACGCCACGCCCACCGAGCTCTTCGCGATCGTCACCGAGCCCGCGACGCTGGCGCGGCTCTTCGAGGAGAACGAGGTCTACGAGGCGGTCGCCACCCACGACGACGGCCTCAGCATCCACGGCGTCGCGAACGTGGGCTGGCCGGTGCCGCGCTTCGAGTACTGGTCGCGCACCCGCCGCGACCCCGCCAAGCTCTGGAACGCGTGGCGCCAGACCCGCGGCGACTTCGACGCCAACGACGGTTACTGGCGCTTCGCGTGGGACGAGTCCACCGGCAAGACCATCGGGCTCATGTCGATCCACCTGAGCGTGAGCGGCGTCCCCGACTTCGTGGCGGTGCGGCTGCAGGAGACCAACCTGCCGCGCTCGATGCGCACCGTCGCCGCCGAGGCCGCGCGCGTGCGTCGCAGCGAGCCGAAGCTCGCGCTGGATCCGTAGGGGCGGGGCCCGTCCCCGCCCAGGCGACGCACCCTTCGTCGTCCACCAGCAAACTCCCCCGATCGATCCCCGGCGGGCTCGCGCCCGCCGCTACACCTGCGGTGCTCCGCGGACGCCCGCGCGTGTCGCCGCGCACGCGAACCGTGAGGGGCGGCGCCCGTCCCCGCCGGCACCACCGTGGCTGCCGGCTTCGTTTCCCCGCGCCCCGCCGAACGCTAGGCTCCGCGACGCGCTGCACCCGACGTGCGCGGCGTGCCGCGAGCCGCATGCCCTTCGATCCCGACGCCTACGACTGGCCCCTCGACGAACGCGGTTACGCCCGCACCCTCGAGCTCGCGCGGGAGCTGCGGCCGTACTTCCGGCCGCGCTGGTTCGGCTTCGAGCGGCTGCGCGGCGAGCGCGGCATGATCATCGCCGCGAACCACGGGCTCTTCGGCCACGAGCTGTTGCCGCTCTTGCTCGGCGCCCACGAGGTCGCGCACCGCACGTTGCGCACGCTCTCCGACCGGGTGCTGTTCGCGACCGCGCTGCAGCGCCGGCTGCTGCGGCCGGTCGGCTCGTGCCAGGGCACTCCCGCCGTCGCGCACAAGCTGCTCACGCGGGGCGAGCTGGTCTACACCTGCCCGGGCGGCGCGCGCGAGGCGCTCGCGCCGGCCACCGAGCGCTACCAGCTCTCGTGGGAAGGCCACACCGGCTTCGTCCGCAGCGCGATCCGCGCGGGCGCGCCGATCGTGCCGATGGCGATCATCGGCATCGACGAGACCTACCGCGAGGTGGTGTCGCGCGACGAGGTGCGCGCGTCACCGCTCGGCGCGCTGATCCTGCGCTGGTTCGGCGAGAAGTACCTGACGCCGATCCACCTCGGCGTGGGCCTGGCGCCGCTGCCGCAACAGCTCACGTTCCACTGCGGCGTGCCGATCGAGGTGCCGGGCGATCCGTCGCTGGCGGACGACCCTCGCACCGTCGCGCGACTCCACGAGCGCGCCCGCCGCGCCACCGAGGCGCTGATCGCGCACGGGCTGCGTGAGCGCGAGGAGCACCTCGCGACGCTGCCATGGCGAGAGCGGCTCGCGAACGAGCTGCTGCTGCGCTTCGCCGCCGGCGGCGCGGGCGTCGCGCGCGGCGAGGCGCCCGCTCCGCAGCGGCGCGCCACGGGCAAGCGCCCCCGCGCGCCCGCTCGCCGCCCGCGAAAGAGGAGGACGAAACGTGTGGGATGAACGCTACGCCGGCCCCGAGTTCGCGTACGGCACCGAGCCCAACGACTTCCTCGCCGCCACCGCCGAGCGCTACCTGCCGGCGGGCGGCGAGGTGCTCTCGCTCGCCGAGGGCGAGGGCCGAAACGGCGTGTTCCTGGCGCGCCGAGGCTTCCGCGTCACCGGTGTGGACGGCTCGGCGGTGGGCCTGGCGAAGGCCCGCGAGCTCGCGGCGAAGCACGGCGTCACGATCGAGACGATCGTGTCCGACCTCGCCGCGTTCGACCCCGGCGTGGCGCGCTGGGACGGCATCGTCTCGATCTGGTGCCACACGCCGAGCGCGCTCCGCGAGCGGCTCCACCGCCAGGTGGTGGCGGCGCTGCGCCCCGGTGGCGTGCTGATCCTCGAGTCCTACACGCCCGATCAGCTCCGCCACGGCACCGGCGGCCCGACCTCGGCGGACCTGCTGCTCTCGCTCGAGACCGCGCGGCGCGAGCTCGCGGGGCTCGACTTCGTGATCGGCGAGGAGAAGGTCCGCGACATCCACGAAGGGCGCTTCCACGGCGGCGCCAGCGCGGTGGTGCAGATCGTCGCTCGCAAGCCCTGATCGACGAGCAGCGGAGGCGGCGAAGGCGATGAAGCGGCTGCAGTGGATCCCACGCCGCGCCGAGCTGCCCGGGCTCGCGCTCGCCACCGCGCTCGGCGGTGCATCGCTCGCAGCGGTGCACGCGCTGCCGAGGTCGCCCTACGTCTCGGACGTCCTCGTCGCGCTGGTGCTCGGCACGCTGCTCCTCAACACCCCGCTCCGGCGCGCGATCCGCCTCGAGCTGCCCGGCGAGGAGCGCGAGCCCGACGTCTACGCGGCGGGGCTGCGGTTCTGCGGCAAGTGGGTGCTGCGACTCGGCATCATCGCCATGGGCCTCAAGGTGCAGACGTCGTCCTTCAACAGTGCCGAGCTCGAGCTGATCGGCACTGTTGGGCTGGTGGCGCTGCCGAGCGCCTTCTTCGTCGCCCACTCGCTCGGCGCGGTGCTGGGCGTGCGCCGTCCGCTCACCGACCTGCTCGCGGGCGGCACCATGATCTGCGGCGCCTCGGCGGTGAACGCGATCGCGCCGATCAGCAGGGCGCACCGCGAGGAGCAGGGCGTCGCGATCGGCGTGATGTTCCTCTTCAGCGTGGTGGCGCTGGTGTGCTTCCGGCCGCTCGCGCTGTGGCTCGGGCTCGATCCCGGCTTCGCCGGCATCTGGAGCGGGCTCGCGGTCAACGACCTGTCGAGCGCGATCGCGGTGGGGACGCAGATGGGCGGCGCCGGCGGCGTGATGGCCACCGCCGCGAAGTCGGCGCGGGTGGTGATGCTGGCGCCGACGCTGGTGGTGTTCTCGCTCTTGCGCAGCCGCGGCGGCCCCAAGGACGCCGAGAGCAGCTTCTTCGAGCACCTGCCGCGCTTCGTGCTCGGCTACGTGGCGCTCGCGGTGGCGCGCACCCTCGGCGACCGCGCGTTCGGTGCCGCCCCGGCGTGGAGCGCGCTGCTCGCCGCCGACCGCTTCCTCGTCGACCTCACCATGGCCACGGTCTCGGCGAGCATCGGGCTGCACCTGGCGTTTCGCACCCTGCTCGCGTCGGGCGCGCGCGCCGTCGCCGTGGGTGGCGGCGCGGCGCTCACGATCGCGGGCCTCACGCTGGCGATGATCACCCTCGCCTCGCGCGGCGCGGTGCCGGCGGCGGCGATCGTGGGCGCGAGCGGCCTCGCGGTCTCGGCGCTCGCCTACCGGCTCGCGACGCTGCGCCACCAGGAGACGGACCTGCTGCGGGCGCGCTTCGAGCGCGGCGCGCCGCTCGCGCTCGCCGAGGCCACCAAGGTGCTCGACGCGCTCGAGAGCGACGGCGCCCTCGACGACGCGGCGCTCGGCAAGATGATCCACCAGCTCTACCCCGCGATCGGCGAGCTGATCCCGGTGCGCAAGAGCCCGCTGCCCCACGGCGAGGGCTGCCGCTGGATCACGTTCTGGGAGGGCACGAGCGGCTGGGCGCTGGTGGCGCTGTGCAGGCAGCCGGGCTCGGTGACGCCGATCCACGCCCACCCCCACCGGCTGCTCGGCAAGGCGATCGAGGGCGTGCTCGAGGAGCTCACCTTCGACGACCTCGGTGGCGGCGACTACGCGCTCGCGAGCCGCCGCGTGCTCGGCCACAACGAGCTGGTCGAGACGCCGGGGCTCGCCGCGCTGCACCTGGTGCGCGCGGTCGGCGACCGCGAGGCGATCGACCTCCAGCTCCGTGGCCCCGAGTGCGGTAGGCCCGGCGTGCGGCTGCGCACCGCGATCGATCCGCTCGCGCTCGCGGTGGGCGAGCGCTTCCGCGCCGAGACCGAGACCGACGACCGGCCCGGCCACGGCGGCGAAGGCGCCGCCTGCGGCCGCCCGCCCGAAGACGCCGCCGGCTAGCTGCTCTCGCGGACCACCTCCGACAAGGTGTCCGGTCGGTCGGTGATGATGCCGTCCACGCCCAGCTCGAGCAGGCCGCGCATGTCGTCGGCGTCGTCCACGGTCCACACGTGGATCTCGAGGCCGAGGGCGTGGTGCTTGTCGACGATGCCGCGGGTGACGAGCGGGACGCCGAGGACGTCGAAGGGGAACTGGGTGGCCTGCGCCGCCACACCGCGCTCGGCGAGGTCGTCCACCGGGGTGAGCACGAGAGAGACGACCTCCGCGACGCTCGCGCTGGTGCAGAGGTCGGGCGCCAGCTCGCGCACGCGCCTCACCACGGTGTCGACGAAGCTGGCCAGGCAGACCTGCCGCGACATCCCGTGGCGCTCGATGGCGTCGATGACGTCGGCTTCGATGGGCGGGTTCGTCTGCTTGATCTCGATGAGGAAACGCTCGCGCGGGAAGCGCTCGAGCACCTCGTCGAGGGTCGGGACCGTCACGCCCGCGCTGCGGTACGGGAAGGTCGCGCCGCCGTCGCGAGTGAATCGGTATCCCGCGTCGAGCGACTTGACCTCCGCAAGGCTCAGGTCGTGGATCGCCCCCGTGCCGTCCGTGGTTCGATCGACGGTGTCGTCGTGGAGCAGCACGATGGCGCCGTCACTCGTCGAGTGGACGTCGGTCTCGAGGATCTGCGCGCCGTTCGCGAGCCCGCTCTCGAAGCCGGCCAGCGTGCTCTCGGGAGCGAGGTCCGCGCCGCCGCGATGGGCGATCACCCGCGGCACCGGCCCGTCGAAGAAGCTCGGCGCGGCGCCGGAGCCGCCGTCGCCGCCACCACAGGCGGCCGCCGTGCCGAGCACCATCGCCAGCGCGAGCCGCGCCGATCGCGATCGCATGCCCGGATCGTAGCTCGGCTCGCGCCGCTCGTGCTGGCGAAACGCCGGCCGTGGGAGCGCGGCGGTCCCTCTGCTCACGGCGGCGGCTGCGTGAGGAGCTTCATGCTGCCGCTCAAACCAGCGGCGCCCGCCATCGCAGCGGGCGGCGGAGGAGGTGGCGGCGGTGGCGGTCCACTGCCGGTGCCGTAGCCGTGGAACGACTCGCTCGCCGTCGTGGCGGTGGGTGCCCGCGGCGCCCCACCCGGGGTTCCTGAACGGCCGCCGCCCGCGCTGGGGCCGAGTCCGTCGAGGAGCGAGTCGGTCGACGGCTCTTGCACCTCGGAGGGAGTAGCGCGCGGCTTGTCGGGTCGTGGGCCGCTCAGCCCGTCGAGGAGCGAATCCGGGCTCGGACCGCTGGGAGGTGGCGCTTCTGGCGCGCCGCCAGGAAACGCGGGACCGCTCACCGGCCCACCGGGTGGCGCACTCGGCACCGCCCCACTCGGAAAGCCCTCGAACGGCGGCTTGCTCGGCGGGCCGGTGACCGGCGGCGGCGCGCTCGGCACCGCCCCGCTCGGAAAGCCCTCGAAGGGCGGCCTGCTCGGCGGGCCGGTGACTGGCGGTGCGCTCGCGGACGAGCCGCTCGCCGCCGAACCCGCCGCTCCTGCCGCCGGTGGGCCGGCGCTGCTGCTCCAGCCTTTGAAGGCATCACCGCCGACCGGCGTGGCGTCACCGGTCGCCGGCCCCGCTGGGACGGGTGAGGCCGACCCGGTGCGCTCGCCGGGCGCACCGCCCCCGCCGGCTCCGCCCACGGTACCGGCCTGGTGGGGGTCCGCTCCGGCGCCACCCGGCCGCTTCGGCCCGACTTCGAGATCGTAGAGCTCGCCCTGGAGCTGGTTCACCTTGCGCTGGGCCTCGAGCATGGCGTCGCCCGCAGGCCCACCCGACTTGCCCTGCTTCTTGAACT
>CAYMQR010000162.1:0-9677 GCA_964392195.1 uncultured bacterium
GCTGGCATGGCGCGCCACGCCGCACGGGTTGTTGTGCTTGATGACCACCGCGCCCGGGTCGGCGAGGTCGCGGGCGATGCGTAGCGCCGCCTCGAGGTCGAGGAGGTTGTTGAACGAGAGCTCCTTCCCCTGGAGCTGCTTGGCCGCGACCAGCGTGCCGGCGAGCGCCGGACCGCTCTTGTAGAGCGCGGCGCGCTGGTGCGGGTTCTCGCCGTAGCGCAGGTCCTGGACCTTCTCGAGCGCGAAGATCGAGCGGCCCGGCAGCGCCTTCGGGTCGCCCGACTCCTCGCGCGCGAGGTACGCGGCGATCGCGCTGTCGTAGGCGGCGGTGTGCGCGAACGCCTTGCCGGCGAGGCGGCGCCGGGTGGGCTCGGTGAGCACGCCGCCGCCCGAGCGCAGCTCGTCGAGCACCACCGCGTAGTCGGAGGGATCGACCACGATCCCCACCCACGCGTGGTTCTTGGCCGAGGCGCGCACCATCGCCGGTCCGCCGATGTCGATCTGCTCGACGGCATCAAGACGGGTCACGCCCGGCTTCGCGATCGTCGCCTCGAACGGGTAGAGGTTGACGGCGACGATGCCGATCGGCGTGATGCCCTCGCGCTCCATCTCGGCGCGGTCGCTGTCCAGCCCGGGGCGGCCCAGGATGCCGCCGTGGATCTTGGGGTGGAGCGTCTTCACGCGCCCGCCGAGGATCTCGGGGAAGCCCGTCACCGCCGACACCTTGGTGACCGGGACGCCCGCCTCGGCGAGGGTCTTGGCGGTGCCGCCGGTGGAGAGGATCTCGATCCCCAGCGCTGCGAGGCCGCGGCCGAGCTCGACGACGCCCTCCTTGTTCGAGACGCTCACCAGGGCACGGGTGACTTTCAGCATGGCGGGGGCCTTTCCGGGGTTCCGGCGGGGGACGGAGCCCCCGCGCTACGAATGGGGCGGGGGACGAGCCCCCGCGCTACGGATGGAGCGCACGGTACGAGGGGCGAGCCCCCGGCACGGTGGAAAGATGGACCGGACGGACCTCAGAAGCTAGGCGTCGGCGCCTTCAGGATCAACGTCTTCAGGTCCTCGTCGGTGAACGTGAACCCCACGCCGAAGAACGGGCTGCGGCCGGTCTTGTACGGGGTGCGGTCGTTCAGGACGTCGTCCATGCCGCCCAGCACGTAGAGGTTCGGGTAGAACTCGAAGCGCGCGGCGAGCTTGAGGTTGAAGGTGTCTCGGTCGTCGGGCGCGAAGTCGAAGAAGTCCATGCCGAGCTTGAGGCGGTCGTCGAACAGCATGTAGTCGAGCCCGAGCCCGCCGGTCGACTCGATGATGCCGCCGCGCACCACCAGGTCGTCGATGCGCTGCGCGATCTCCGCGTTGAACTGGACGTTGTCGTCGCGCGCGTTCACCTTCTTGGTGGTGGTCGTGTAGTGGTAGGGCGGCGGGCCGGTCACGAAGGGCGGGTTGCCGTCGACGGTGGTCTCCTCGATGGTCGTCGAGTCGCTGACCCGGATGAGCGGGTTCGACACCAGCTCGAGGAGATAGTAGCGGTCGCGGCGCGGCTGCACCTTGATCGAGGTGTAGTGCTTGGCCTCCTCGGCGTCGGTCAGGTACTCGCCGCGGTAGCCGAACTCGACCTGCAGCCGGCGCGGCGAGCCGAGCAGGTCGCCGAGCGAGTCGAGGCTGTCGCCCATCTTGTTGCCGAGCGCCTCGTCGCTGATGAGCTTGCCGACGGTGCCCTCGCCGCGGTCGATCTTGGCCATGATCGACGACGTCGAGCCGAGCGTGTCGTTGAGCTTGTCGGTCGCCTCCTTCACCGAGGCGAGGCTGGCGTCGACGTTGCCGCGGTTGGCGGCGATGAGCTGGTCGAGCTGCTCGGAGACGTGGCGGAAGCTCACGATCAGCGCGTGGATGTCCTCGCGGTTCTCGCCGATCATGTCGCGCGCGCCGCCGGTCATCTGGTCGATGTTGGCGAGCACCGAGTCGATCTTGCCGCCGCTGTGGTCGACGATCTCCTTGAGCCCCGCCGTGAGCGCGCGCACGTTGGCGACGATCTCCTTCAGGTCGCTCTCGGTCTGGTCGCGCGCGATGACGTTGCGCAGGCTGTCGGTGATCGCCTTCAGGTTGTCGCCCACCCCCGCGAGGTTGTTGACCAGCGCGTCGAGGTCGGTGGGCTCGCCGACGTTGGTGAACTCACCGCCCGCGGCGAGCGGGGTGTTGCTGGCGCCCGGCTTGAGCTGGATGTAGGTCTCGCCGATCAGCCCCTGGGTGCGGATCTCGGCGCGGGTGTCCGCGGGGACGAACACGTCGGGCCGGACCATGAGCGTGAGCTTCGCGCGGCGGTCCTCGATGGTGATGTCGCTCACCTCGCCCACCTTCACCCCGGCGAGCCGCACCGGCGTGCGCACCTCCACGCCGGTCGCCTGCACGAACGACACGATGAGCGGCTGCGTGTACTGGCGCCCGAGCGACGACGAGCCGACCTTGAGGGTGAAGAAGATCAGGATCGCGAGGCCCGCCATCGCGAACAGGCCCACGTATAGCTCGATCGGGCCGCGCTTCACGCCGCCCCCCAGTCGCGCCCGAGCGCGTCGGTGATGGGGCCCTCGGCCCGTCCCTGGATGAATTGCTGCACGATCGCGTCGTCGGTGGCGCGGATCTCGTCGGGCGTGCCGACGAAGTGGATCTTGCCCTGGTAGAGCATGGCGATGCGGTCGGCGATCTTGTAGGCGCTCGCCATGTCGTGGGTGATCGCGATCGAGGTGGTCTCGAGCTGGTCGTTGAGCCGCACGATCAGGTCGTTGATGACGTCGGCCATGATCGGGTCGAGGCCCGTGGTGGGCTCATCGTAGAACAGAAACTCGGGGTCCATGGCGATCGCGCGCGCCAGCCCGACGCGCTTCTTCATGCCGCCCGAGAGGTCCGCGGGCATGACGTCCTCGACGCCCGTGAGCCCCACCTGGCGCAGCTTCTCGCTGGCGATCGCGCGGATCTCATGCGTAGAGAGCTTGGTGTGGCGCTTGAGGGCGAAGCCCACGTTGAGCCACACCGACAGCGAATCGAAGAGCGCCGCGTACTGGAAGAGCATCCCCCAGTGCTTGCGCAGCTCGTCCCATTCGCGCCGCGGGATGGTGCGCTGCTCGCGGCCCTTGATCCAGATCTCGCCTTCGTCGGGCACGATCAGGCCCTGGATGCACTTGATGAGCACGCTCTTGCCGGTGCCGCTGCCGCCGATCACCACCATGCTCTCGCCGTGCTTCACGGTGAGGTCGAGGCCGTCGAGGACCTTTTTCTTGCCGAAGGCCTTCTTGAGGCCCTTCAGCACCAGGTAGTCGTCGCTCATAGGAGCAGGACCGTGAGGAAGTAGTCGAACACGAACACCAGGATCGAGCTCACCACCACCGCCCGGGTGGTCGCGAAGCCGACGCCCTCGGCGCCCCCCTTGGCGTAGAAGCCGTTGTAGCAGCCGATCAGCGCCACGGTCGTGCCGAACACCACCGACTTGATGAGGCCCATGCGCAGGTCGGTCCACTCGAGGTACTGCCAGGTGCGCTGGATGTAGACGCCGTCGTCGACTCCCAGGAGCTTGGTGCTCACCAGGTAGCCGCCGGCGATCCCGATCAGGTCCGCGAACAGCACCAGCACCGGCATCACCAGGGTGCATGCGATGATCCGCGGCACCACCAGGTACTTGATCGGATTGGTCGCGAGCGTCTCGAGGGCATCGATCTGCTCGGTGACGCGCATCGTGCCGAGCTCGGCGGCCATCGCCGCGCCGACGCCGCCGGCCAGCAGCAGGCCGCAGTAGACCGGCGCCATCTCGCGGGTGACCGAGAGCGCGACGATGGTGCCGACCAGGCTCTCGGCGCCGAAGCGGACGAAGCCCTGGTAGCTCTGGTAGGCGAGCACCATGCCGGTGAAGATCGCGGTGAGCAGGATCACCGGCAGCGACTGGACGCCGAGGGTCTGCATCTGCTGCAGGAGCAGCCGGAACCCGAACGGGCGGCGCGGGATCCACGCCAGCGCGCGCGCGAGCAGCAGCACCACGCCGCCCACCTCGCCGACGAAGCCGACCAGCTTCTCGCCCAGCAGCCGCGCCGGGCGCAGCAGCGCGGGGATGTCGTCACTCATGGGCGGATCGCGCGGCGACGGCGGGATGCTCGGCCTGGAGCCGCTTCACGCGCGGTCCGATCGAGCACAGCATCTCGTACGGGATCGTACTCGCAAGTGCCGCGACCTCCGCCACCGAGGGAACCCCGGGGGTGTGGCCGAACAAGATGGCCTCGTCGCCGGGGCGGACGTGCGGCGCGTCGGTGACGTCCACGAGCGTCATGTCCATGGTCACGGCTCCGCGGATCGGGCGGCGCGCGCCGCCCAGCCACAGCTCGCCGCGGTTGGACAGTAGCACCGGCACGCCGTCGGCGTATCCGATCGCGAGCACCGCGAGGCGGGTCGGGCGCTCGGTCACGAAGAGCCGCCGGTAGCTCACCGGCGAGCCGGCCGGCAGCTCGCGCACCCGCAGCACCGTGGCGCGCACCTCCATCACCGGCTCGAGGTCGAGGCCTGGCGCCCCGGCGCGGCCGGGATGGACGCCGTAGAGGGCGAGGCCGGGGCGGACCAGGTTGTGGCGGCCGATCGGGTGGTAGAGGGCACCGCCGCTGTTGGCGACGTGGGTGATCGGCACCGCGAAGCCGGCGGCGCGCGCCTCGGCGACCTTGGCGTCGAAGAGCGCGAGCTGGCGCGCGGTGAAGGCGTGCCCCTCGGTGCTCTCGTCCTCGGCCACCGAGAGGTGCGACATCAGCCCCTCGACCTCCAGCGCGCCCAGCTCGCGGACCGCCCGCAGGAACGGCACCAGCTCGTCGGGGAGGAGACCGAGCCGCCCCATGCCGGTGTCGACCTTGACGTGGATGCGCGCGGTCCGGTTCTGCGCGCGCGCGGCCTCGGAGAGGGCCTTCGCCTCGTCGGCGTTGTCCACCATCGCGGTGAGCTGGTGGCCGATCACCGCGCGCGCCTCGGCGGGCCGCGCGCCGGCGAGCACCAGGATCGGTGCGTCGATGCCGCGGCCGCGCAGGAACCCGCCCTCGCTGGGCGACGAGACGCCGAGCCCCCACACGCCCTCCGCCACCAGCCGGCGCGCCACCGGCTCCATGCCGTGGCCGTAGGCGTCCGCCTTGACCACGCCGAGAACGGCGACGCCAGCGCCGACCCGGGCGCGGATGCGCGCCAG
Source organism: uncultured bacterium (assembly GCA_964392195.1). Lineage (GTDB taxonomy): Bacteria > JADJOY01 > JADJOY01 > JADJOY01 > JADJOY01 > JADJOY01. Next base: position 5,207 of record CAYMQR010000162.1, read on the forward strand.
GTTGCGCGCCAGCCGATCGAGGTCGACCGTGGCGACCGCGCGAGGGGCGATGTCCATCGGAAGATGCGGAAAATGGGGAAAAGGTCGGGATCTACCACCCGACCGTAGGCGCGTAAAGGCGTGCTCAGCGGCCTTCGAGCGCGGCGCGGTAGATGGTGTTGCGCGGCCGCGACAGCACCCGCCGCAGCACCGGCTCGAAGTGCTCGAGCGGCAGCGTCTCGGCGCGCGCGTCGAAGGCCGGGCTGTCATATTCGGCGCAGAACTCGGCGGTGAGCGCGAAGCACGGGTGGTCGCGGAAGCCGTCCCGCATGTTCCGGTCCATGCCCACGTGATGGAAGAAGTAGTAGCCCTGGAAGATGCCGTGGTGGGCGACCATCCAGTGGTACTCGTCGGACACGAACGGCTTCACGATCGCGGCGGCGATGTCGGGGTGGTTGAAGGTGCCGAGGGTGTCGCCGATGTCGTGGAGCAGCGCGCACACCACGTATTCGTCGTCGCGCCCGTCGCGGAGCGCGCGGGTAGCGGTCTGCAGCGAGTGGGTGAGGCGATCCACCGGGAAGCCGCCGAAGTCGCCGTCGAGGAGCTTCAGGTGCGCGAGCACGCGGTCGGCGAGCCCTTGCGCGTAGCGGCCGAACTCGGTGGCGATGATCGCCCAGTCCTCGGCGCTGCCGGCCTCCATGGTGGTGAACGTGGCGCGGGCGGAGGGCGAGCGGGTGGCGGTCATCGGCGGCGGACCTCCGGTCGGGGGCGGTCGGGGTCGGGCGGGGCCGGTCATCGTCGCACGCCGAGCGCGCAACTTGGAGCCCCGGTGGGCGTGTACCACCCTAGCCCCATGGACTGCCCGCGCTGCCACGCCGCCCTCGAGGACTCCGCCGCGGCGTGCGCGGCGTGTGGCCACGAGCTGTCGTGGGGCTCGTCGTCGGCCACCTATCCGAGCCAGGGCGACGCGGCGCTCGGGCACGCGCTGTTCCGCCCCGGCGCCCTGGTGGCGGGGCGCTACGACATCGTCGAGAAGATCGGCCGCGGCGGCATGGGCGTGGTGTACCGCGCCCACGACCGCGACCTCGACGAGACCGTCGCCCTCAAGATCATCCACCCGAGCCTGATCTCGGTGGACGAGACCATCGTCGAGCGCTTCAAGCACGAGACCCGCGTCGCGCGGCGGCTCGCGCACCCCAACATCCTCAAGGTCTTCGACCTCGGCAGCGTCGGCGACGTCTTCTACCTGTCGATGGAGTACCTCGAGGGCACCGACCTCAAGAGCCACCTCCAGGCGCACGGCCCGATGGCGGTGGACGAGGCGGTCGACGTCGCCTGCCAGGTGTGCGCGGGGCTCGCCTACGCGCACGCGAGCGGCGTGATCCACCGCGACGTCAAGCCGCACAACATCTTCCTGGTCGACCCGGCGACGCGCTTCGGCTCGACGATGCTCGATCCCGGCGAGCCGCCGTCGCGCTGGATCGTGAAGATCCTCGACTTCGGGCTCGCCAAGGCGATCGACGTCACCCAGCTCAGCGCCAGCGGCCAGCTCCTCGGCACGCCGGTGTACATCGCGCCCGAGCAGGCCAACCCGAAGAAGGGCGTGCCGCTCGACCACCGCGCCGACCTCTACTCGCTCGGCATCGTGCTCTACCAGATGTTCACGGGCGAGGTGCCGTTCCAGGGCGCGACGCCGATCGAGACGGCGCTCATGCACGTCAACGAGGCGCCGGCGCCGCCGCGCACCCTGCGTCCCGATCTCCCCGAGACCGTCGAGCGGGTGATCCTCAAGGCCCTCGCCAAGGACCGCGACGAGCGCTACGCGGACGCGCGCCAGATCGCGAGCGACCTGCGCGGCAGCTCGCGCTTCTACGCCGAACGCACGCCCTACGCGGCGCCGCCGGCGCCCGCCGCCGGGGCGCGCGCGCGGCCCGCCGAGCACCCGCCTCGCGACTTCACGCCGTCCCACCTCACGCCGGCGGCGCCGCTGCCCTACGAGGGCGACGACGCGTCGGGCACCGCGACCGTCCTCAAGCGCCGGCCGCGTGGCGGCTCGGGTGCGTGGTGGCTGGCGATCGGGCTCGTGGTGGTGGGAGGCGCCGGGTTCGGCTGGAACGTGTTCCTGCGCCCGGCGCTGATCCGCATGGGCTACGGCGACGTGCTGCCGGGCTCGCCGGTCGGGCTGCCGATCGCCGAGGCGCGCAAGCAGGCCCGCCACAACGTGACGTTGATCGCGGGCGGGCTCGAGCGGCTCTACTCCGGCGGCGGCTTCTCGTACACCGACGGCAACGGCGCGTGCCCCGGCTCCAAGACCTACAGCGACGCCGGCACCACCATCCCCGACCTCGAGGTGCGCCTCGAGGGTGGCGACTACTGGTACACGATCACGGTCCTCGACGACGATTCCGACGGCCTGTGCGACAAGTACGCGATCACCGCCGCCGGGATCCGCCCGCCCGCCTCCGAGGACCCGCCGCTCACGCTGACCAGCGAGGGGAACAAGACCGGTCCGTGGGATCCGTAGGGGCGGAGCCCGTCCCCGAGGTCACCGGAACAGCGCGGCGGCCACCTCGCTCGCGGTGCTGCGATCGGGGGATTCCGGGCGCGCCGCGACCTCGGTCACGTGGCCGGGCAGGGCCGCCGCGGCGGCGAGCTCCGCGGCCGGCGCGAGCCGGCGCGCCGCCTCGAGGGGCGCGCCGTCGACCTCGTCGGCGAGCGCGGCGAGCAGCGGCGCGTCCACCTCGCCGAGGTCCGCGACCACGTGCAGCGGGTACCAGCGGCTGCGATGGACACGCCCGGCGGAGTCGACGGCGTCGAAGCGGTAGTGGAGCGCACGGGCCGCGAGGGTGACACCGGCGGGCAGCTCCGCGCTCCACGCGCCGTCGTCGAGGTGGAGCGGCGCGCGCGCCAGCGCGCCCGCCTCGTCGCCGCTCGCGTAGACGACCTCGATCGACGTGGCGTCATGCCAGCTCGCGGACGGCGCCAGGTCGAGGACCGCCGCCTGTCCCCGCACCACGACCAGCGGTGGCAGGTGAGAGAGCCCAGCGATGCCGCCGGGCTCGCCGGCGCGCTCCCGTCCGAGCGCCGCCTGGCGCGCCGCCTCGAACAGCCGCCGCACCTTGGGGGGCGTCGCCGCGGCGAGGGGCAGCGCCTCGGGCTCGATCGCGAGGCCCTTGGTGAACGCCTGGTGCGCGGCCGGACCGTCGCCGGCGGCGCCGCGCGCGACGCCCACCTGGATCCAAGCGAACGCCGCGCCGTGGCAGAGCCGCAGCAGCCGAGGATCGTCGCAGTCGAGGCTCTCGCGGGCGCGCTCGCACTCGCCGCCGAGGCGGGCGGCGGCGGGCTCGAGGATGGCCCGCGCGCGCTCGCCGTCGCCGGCGCGCAGCGCGTCCGCGCCCGCGAGCAGCTCGGGGTCGGTGATCGCGACCGGCGCCGCGTGCGCGGCCGAGCCCGCCGTGAGCGCGAACGCCAGGCCCGCGGCCGCGGCGGCGGCGGCGCGCCGCTCAGCCATCGTTCCTCGCCAGGTCGATCGCGAGCTTCTGGCTCTCGCCGCCGTGGACCGTGACCTGCACCGAGCGGCGCCGGCCCTGCTCGCCCTCGACGTCGATGGTGTGCGCGCCGGCCGCGAGCTCGAGCGGCGGCATCGGCGTCTGGTCGACGAACTTGCCGTCCACGAACACGTTGCCCCACGGCCGCACCTCGATCGCGACGTGGCCGGAGCGGCTCGCGGCGGCGCGATCGGCGTCCACCGCCAGCAGCTCGGCCGCGATCTCGGCGTCGCCGGCGAAGGCGCGGTCGAGCGCGCTCAGGTAGCGGTGCGCGGCGTCGAAGTCGCCGCGCTCGCGGCGCTCGTGGGCGAGGCGCAGGTAGGTGTCGCGGATCAGCGCCACCTTGGCGCGCGCCTCGCCGTGCTCGGGCGCGAGCGCCAGCACCTGGCGGTAGCGGTCGAGCGCGCCGTCCTCCGCGCCGCCGAGGTACTTCCTCTGGCGCAGCAGCGCGTCGCCGTCGGCGAGGATCCGGGTCACGTCGGCGTGGCCGTCGCTCGCGAGCACCGGTGCGGGCGAGGGCGCCGGGGACGCGGGCGCCACCACGCGCGGCTCGGGCTTGGTGGGCGGCGGCGAGCGCCGCGGCGCTGGCGACGGTCGCGCGGCCGTCTCCGGCGCAGGCGATCGAGCTGCCGCGGCCTTCGCCTCCGCGACGGGCGACGGCGCGTGCTGCGTCGACTCCGGCGGGTTCGCGGAGGTGTCCACCGGCGATGAAACGATCCGCGGCGCCGGCACGGGTGGGATCACCGCCTCGGCCGGCGCCGCGGTGGCTAGCGCGGGAGGGGCGTGCGGCGTGGGCCGCGCCAGCGACCAGCCGAGCGCCGACGAGCTCGCGATCGCGACCACCGCCGCGACCACGCCCCACGGCGCCCGCGCGCGCGGCGCCGCGCTCGCCGCCATGGCCGGCAGTGGCGCGCCCGCGATCGACGGCGGCAGCGCCGCGCCTG
>CAYMQR010000163.1:0-9674 GCA_964392195.1 uncultured bacterium
GTCGCGATCGGCGGCATGCGCCGCGAGTCGAGCGTGGTCATGCGCAGCCACATCACCGACCTGGCGTGGTCGCCGGGCAGGAAGATGCGCGCGCCCGCGATGCCGAAGTCGTCGCGCGGCTCGGCGCCGCAGATGCCGGTCTCGGCGAAGGTGCTGGTGGCGCGGAAGTCGGCCGGCCCGCCACCCGGACCGCCGGGGCGGTGGCAGTGCGAGCAGTTCGAGTCCAGGTAGGCCCGGGCGCGTTTGCCCGGCGACGCGGACTCGTCGTCGATCGCCGCGAACGGCTCGAGCGCGCTCACGGGCTCGCGCTTCAGCACCTTGCCGTCGATCATCCCCACGGCGGCGAGGGTGGTGAGCTGGTTCGCGGTCCGGCCGGTCTGCGGATAGGTGGTGTCGCGGTCCAGCTGCTGCACCTTGGGGCCGAGGGTGCGCCCCGCCGCCTCGGTGTGGCAGCGCAGGCAGTCGGTGCCGCTCGGATAGGTCCACACCTGGCCGTTGGCGAGGGTCTCGACGGCGCCGCTCTCGACCAGCACCGCCTCCTTCTGGGCCTCGTCCCACCGGTACGAGTAGCCGGCCCAGCCACCGTCCAGGGTGCCGGCGCCGTCGTCGTGGTGCATCAACAGGCGCGTCTCGACGAGCTCGCCGTCGAACGCGAAGTCCTTGCGCAGCACCGAGCCGATCGGGAACGTGAAGTCGCCGTCGTCGCCGATCTCGATCCGCGCGTCCGCCGGCACCGCCAGCCAGCGGGCCTTCGCCGCGGCGTCGGACCACAGCGGCGAGTTGATCTCGTAGGCGAGCATGCCGTCCGCGGCGAGCCGTGGGTCCGAGGCCTGCGCGCAGCCGGTGCGCGACAGCGTGGTCGCGACCGCGCTCACCGAAGCCGAGCCGCTCGGCACCAGCCGCGCGATCTGCCCGGTCGCGTAGTCGACCACGTAGAGCTCGCCGTCCTGGTCCTCGGCGAAGGTGCCGAGGGCGCGCGCCGACTCGACCAGCAGCCGCGCCGAGTTCGACGGCCGACCCGGCACGTACGCCCAGATCTTGCCCTTCACGAAGTCGCCGAACACGTATTGCCCGACCAGCTCGGGCATGGCGGCGCCGCGGTACACGTAGCCGCCGGTCATCGAGTTGGCCTGTGAGTGGTCGAGCTCGACGACCGGCGGCAGCAGCGCCGGGTCGGCGCACTCCTCGCCACGCTGGCAGAGCGTGCCCTCGACGATCGGCCAGCCGTAGTTGCCGCCGCGCTCGACGCGATCGACCTCCTCGCGGGTGTGCCAGCCGACGTCGCCCAGCCACAGCTCGCCGGTCTCGCGATCGAAGCTCCACTTCCACGGGTTGCGGAAGCCGCGCGCCCAGATCTCCGGCTGTCCGCCGCCCGCCGCGTACGGGTTGTCGGCGGGGATGCCGTAGCCGCGCGGATCGTCGGCGTCGACGTCGATCCGCACCACCTTGCCGAGGAGGGTGTCGAGGTCCTGCGCGGCGGTCGTGGGCTGCTCGCCCGGGCCGCCCTCGCCGATCGCCGCGTAGAGGAAACCGTCCTTGCCGAAGTGGATCGTGCCGCCGTTGTGCTCGTGGCTGCGCAACCCGACCCGCAGCAGGTCCTGGCGCGATCCAGCAAGCAGCCCCGAGCCGTCGGCGGCCGCGTGGAAACGCGCGAGCACCACCGAGGTGCCGATGGGCGCGTCGGTGTCCTTCACCGTGAAGAAGAGGAAGAGCTCGCGGTTCTCCGCGTAGCGGGGATGGAACGCCATCCCGAGCAGGCCGATCGACTCCTGGATGTCGGGGCCCTGGATGAAGCTCGCGATGTCACCCCACGGCGTGGTCGAGCTCGCCGCGTCGGTGTTGTCGAAGCGCAGGATCTGGCCGGTCTGCACCACGGCGTACCGGTAGCCCGCGTCGGACGGGTCCTGTGTCAGCACCACCGTGCGCGGCACGTGCACGCCCGGATAGACCGGCTTGAGGCCGATCCCGGGCGCCGCGAGCTGGCGCGGCGGCGCGACGCAGGTCTCGCTCACCGGCCGCACGTCGAGCCCCGACAGCGTCGCGTCCGAGGTGGCCGACGAGCCGCCCCCTCCACCGCAGCCGGCGAGCAACGCCACCAACACCGCTACCGCCCCGCGCCTGGCCATCGGCCGCGCGGCTTGCCCGAGCGTGTTCATCGAGGATCCCCGTTCCGTGCCGCTGAACGCCTGGCGGCGGCTCGCGACGCGCGTCCTCACACGCGCCCGCGGCCGCCCCGACCGGCGCGCAGCGAACCACCCTCTACGCGGTGCGTCAACCCGCGCTCCGGCGCGCGGTTCGCGAGCCGCGCGCGAGGGCCGTCACGACGCCGGCGGCCCGCGCCGCTGCGACTGGACCCAGCGCAGCAGCGCCTCCCTCACCTCGCTGCGCAGCGCCCACAGCTGCGCCGCGTTCGAGGCGCCCACCACGACCCGGATCTCCACCGAGGTCTCGGTGAAGTCGGCGACCGACACGTTGGGCTCCTTGCCGTCCGAGAGCTTGGAGGCCTTGACCACCCTCACCGCCTCCGCGCGCAGCGCGTCCACGTCCACAGAGGCGCTGGTCTTCACGGTCACGGTGCCGAGCACCTCGCTCGAGGAGCGCGTCCAGTTCTGGATCGGCCGCGCCAGCAGGTACGGGATCGGCACCACCAGCCGCCTCAGGTCCCAGGTGCAGATCACCACGTGCGTGAGCGAGATCTCCTCGACGAAGCCCCACTCGCCCTCGAACACGACGATGTCGCCGATCCGGACCGGCTGGGTGATGCCGAAGAGCAGCCCGGTGAAGAGGTTGCCGAGGGTCTGCTGCGCCGCGAACCCGATCACGATGCCGGCGAACCCCGCCGACGCCAGCAGGCCGGTGCCGATGTGGCGCACCACCTCGAAGCGCATCAGCACCGCCGCCGTGGCGACGAGCAGCACCAGCACGTTGAAGAGCCGCCGCACGAGCTGCAGGCGCGTGGAGACGCTGCGCTGCAGGCTCGACTCGGCGCTCGCCGCCGCCAGGTAACGCTCGATCGAGATCGTGACCAGCTCGCTCGAGCGCAGCACCAGCCACGTCACGAGGCCGATGGTGAGTGGCGCGAAGAGGCCGTCGAAGGTCGCCACCGCGGGCTTCGAGAGCCTCAGCCAGCGGCCCAGCCAGCCGACAGCGACCAGCGCGAAGATCGCCTGCATCGGCGCGCCGATCAGCTCGGCGAACGGCGTGCGCGCGAGCGCCGGCCAGCGCGCCGCGACCAGGCCGGTGAGACCGAGGACCACGCGCCGCGCGGCGACTCCCACGACGAGCGCCAGCACCAGCGCGATCCCGAGCCCGAGCCACTGCCACGCCTGCACCTCGAGGAAGCGGTGCGCGAAGAGCGGCGCCGGGATCCACGTCACCAGCTCGCCGATCCCGTACTCGGCGTAGAGCGAGGGGATGCGCGTCACGGCCGCGCGCGACACCACCCACAGCGCCGGCTCGCGTCCATCCGGGACCCGGACCATGCGGATCGGCACCTTCTGGGAGCCGAGCGGCACCGTGCCGATCTCGTCCTCGTCGTCGGGGACGTCGCTCGACTCGGGCTTGCCGAACGGGCGGTCGCTCACCGCCGTGAGGTCGATCCACAAGGTCTGGTCGAGGACCATCATCAGCTCGCGCGCGAGCTTGCGTCCCACCTCCGGCTGCTGCTCCTCGGGGATGTCGTTGAGCCACAGCGAGCGCGCCGCGTCGTCGAGGCGTCCGGCGCGGGTCGCCTCGACCAGGCTCTTGAGGCTGCGCGCCGGCGTGCTGAGGTCGAGGTCGAGCGGGCGCGGTCCGAGCCCGCGGTTGAGCTCCTCGGCGGTCACCGCCTGCAGGTCGCCCTCGACGATGCGCGCGTACCAATGGGCGATGGACGACACCGTGTCCGAGCTGATCCGCCACGCCAGCGAGCCGTCGTCGGGCGCGATCGAGCGCTCGAGCACGACCGCCACGTCGGTCCCCGAGCTCGGGTGGCGGAAGCGGGTCACCTCCCACCGCCCGGCGGTGCCACCCGGCTGCGGCGACGGGTCGACCTCGTCGGGGAGTTCACGGGCATCGGCGACGCGCGCCGTGCGCAGCACGCGCCACAGCTTGGCGGCGCGGGTCGGCCCGACCAGCCGCGCCTGGTCTGCGGCGACGTCGCCGAGATCGAGGGCCCACGCGGCGCGCTCGAAGTTGCGCGCAGCGGCGGCGTCCACGAACGCGCGCCAGGCGCGAGCCGGGGTCGAGCGGTCGACATCGGCGGGCACCACACCGAGCCCGGCGCGCGGCATCGCCGCGGCGTCGGTGCCCGGAACCGGCGGGCCGAACTGCCCCCCGCCCGCGCCGGGTTGCGCGCGCGCCGCGGCGCCGGCGAGGACAGCCGCCAGCCCGAGGGCGACGGCGAGCAGCAGCGCGCGCCCGCGAGAGCGGCGCCCGCTCGCAACCGGTGTGATCCGCGCGGTCATCCGCCGCAGCGAACCATCCGCGCTCGCGCCGGTCAAACGCGCCGACACCGCATCACTCGCGACGCGGACGCGGCTCAGTAGTGGACCGTGACGAGGAAGCCCCAGTTCAGGATGTGGCCGCCGGTCACGACCGAGAACGTCTCGTTGGGACCGAAGTTGCCGCTCGACACCCCGGCGTCGTCGGGCACGCCGATGTTGCGCGAGCCACCCGCGAGCACGCTCTCACCGACCGCGAGGTAGCGGTCCTGCACGTCCGCGTACTGCACGTGGCTGCCGACGTCGAGCATCCCGCCGGCGAGCCCGACGAGCTGCACGCCGCCCGAATACACGAAGCGGGTGCCGGGATCGGAGCCGAACTCGTAGTACCTGTCGCGGACCGGGGTCGGGTCGTACCAGAACCCGGCGGTGAGCACGAGCGGATCGAACGCCTTCCACTCGACTCCGGTGCGCGCGGCGTGGGTGCTCTTCGGGTAGCGGCCGATCTGGATCAGGCGCACGCCGTTGGGGGTGAGCAGATTGTCGTTGAGGCCGCCGCTCACCATGCGGATGTTGTCGACCACGCGCGCGTGGGCCCAGTCGGTGAAGTCGTACTCGGCGGTGACCATCCACCGATCGGTGAGCCGCGCGCTCATGCCGAACGCCACCCGCTGCGGCAGCGGGAACTCGAGGTGGAAGTGCTCGCGGTCGTCGGTGACGCCGGCGGCGCGGTAGATCGGGTGCTCGAGGATCGCCTGTTCCCAGTGGGTCTCGATCGAGCCCTGGACCGTGGGCGTCAGCTTGCTGCGGTACGCCGCGCCGATCCGCAGCCACTCGTTCGGGAACAGCATGACCCCGACCCGGAACCCCGGTGTGCGGAAGTCGAGGTCCACGTCGTTGACCGGCGAGATGCCGGTCGGGAAGCGCTGCGCCGCGCGCAGCAGCGTGTAGCCGTCGTCGACGCCGTTGGCGGTTTTCACGAACGGCGTGATCACCGACTCCGGCTGGCCGGTGAGCGAGGTCGACACCGAGCGCCCCAGCGCGCCGTCGCCGAACACCGCCTTCTGCCAGATGTCGTCCGCGATCACCAGGTCGAAGCCGGCCCCCACCGCGAGCCACGGGTTCACGCGCATGCCGAGGGTCGGCGACCAGGTGATGAAGAGCTGCCCACCCTCGGCGGCCGAGAAACGCGCGTCGCCGAACGTCGACGGCCACTGAGTGGTACCGGCGAACGGCGTCTGGAGCGCGAACGGCACCAGGTAGAAGCGCTCGCCGAGCTCGAAGCCGGACGGGAAGAAGGGCTGCGGGATGAACTCGGGGAAATCGTCGTCCATGTGGACGGTCTGCCCGGCGGGCACCCCCGACAGCTCGTCGACGACCGGCTCGCGGTACTGGAGGCGGATCCCGGTGATGTTGCCGCCGATCGAGAAGTCGGCCTTCGGCCCGCCGATGAGCTGGGTCAGCCCGGCCGGGTTGTAGTAGTTGGCGGAGGGATCGTCGGCGACCGCGACGAAGGCGTTGCCGAGCGAGATGGCGCGCGAGCCGAGGCCGAGGGTCTCGAGGTAGGACGCCCGCGCGTTCGCGCCGCGAAGGAGGACGAGCGCGGCGACGAGCAGCAGCACCTCCGCCGCGGGCCGCCTGTGCGCTGGACCGGCTCGGTGAACGCGGCGTGTCATGGACCTCCGCGCCCGTCAGGATCGTCGAGGTGAGAAACCCCTCACCGGGCGGCGGCCGATCATAGACCAGCCCGTTCCGTTACGACACACGCGCGATCCGGCCGTGCGTCTGACCATGACCACGGGCCCCCGACGCACTCGTAAGCGCGGGCCGAGCCCGCCACGTCACCGCGGGCGACCGTCGCCGCCGGTCACGCCTCGGACGAGGAGGCTTCGCCGCGCAGCCGCTCGAGGTCTCGGATCAGCAGCCGCGCGCGCCCGGTCCTGAGCAGGCCCTCGGACTCGAGCCGCTTGAGCGTCCGCGACACCACCTCGCGCGCCGCGCCGGTCGAGCCGGCCAGCATCTCGTGGGTCACGTCCTCGATCAGCGTGCCGTCGGGCGCGCGCCGTCCGTGACGTTCGGCGAGGTCGACCAGCACACCCGCCAGGCGCCGTCTCACCGGCTCGCAGGCGAGCGACTCGGTGAGCCGCGCGAGCTCGCCGACCCGCTCCGAGAGGCAGCGGATCACGCCGGCGTCGAAGCGGGCGTCGCCCGCGAGCAGGTCGCGGCACTGGTCCGCGGAGATCCTGAGCAGCGCCACGTCGCTAAGGCACTCCACCGAGTACGGGCTCGGCAGGCAATGGTGGACGGTGCTGAAGCAGAAGCACTGACCGGCGCCGAGCATCCACAGCGTCTGCTCGCGCCCCTCCTCCGAGAGCCGGTAGAGACGGACTCGTCCGTCCGTCAGCACGTAGATCGCCGGGTCGACGTCGCCCTGGCGGCGGAACACCGAGCCACGCGGGAAGCGCAGCTTCTCGGCGCGCTGCTCGAGGGCGCGGATCACCGACGGCTCGAGCGCATCGAGACAGCCGACCTCCTTGAAGGGCTGGCTGGGATGGGTCACCGAATGTGTCGCGGTCACGGTGCGGACCTCGGTCGTGCGGGGAGATCGGGGCCGGCGGCAGATCCGTCACCCCTGACTGCGATTGTCGCGCCCGGACCGTCCAGGAACAAGATGGGCCCCGCCCGTCGGTCCCGTACGGGGGGGCCCGATGCGCGGCCTCGCGGGCCGCGCACGAGGGGAACCGGTGCTCCCGGGCGCCGCGCGCGGCGCCCGGGGCAGCGCGAGCCGCTCATGCGGCTCGCATCGTCGGCCGCGCCTTCTTGCCGTTGGCCGGCTTGTAGCCCGGCAGGAACTGGCGCGCCCACTTGCGGTAGAGCGCGATGGGGCCATCGCCGTCGCACAGCACCGGCTTCTCCAGGTACTTCTTGTTCTCCCAGATCACCGCGTCCTCGCGCACCTGCTGCGCGATGTCGTCGACCACCTGCTGCACCACCAGGTCCGTCATCGACTCGTCGTCGAGCTTCTTCACGGTGAACGCGAAGCGCGCGTCGAGGTACTCCTCGTCGATCGGCGTGACCGTCGCGATGGTGATGATCTCGGAGAGCAGGCTGAGCCGCACCACCGAGAAGCCGAAGCCGTGGGTGGTGACCTGCGCCGAGCCCTCGAGCTTGCCGTCCGGCATCCCCCAGCGGGTGAGGTCGACCTCCATCTTGTTGAAGGTGCGGAAGATGTGGCCGTCGATCGCCGCCTCGGCGGTCTTCGCCCGCAGCGCCTTGTGGACGTAGAGGAAGTGCGGCCCGTCGACCGAGTTCTCGGCCATCTCCTGGTTGTGGCTCTTGATGCGGAAGCGCACCGTGCGCACCGGCGTCCACTCGTCGGACGTCAGCTCGGGCAGCTCGGGGACCTCCCAGGGCGGCGCCTCACCGTCGATGCCGTGGTACGCGAAGATGATCCCGTTCACCTCGCGCACCTCCCACGGGTGGACCTTGGCCTTCTTGGGGATCTTGGTGGCGTACGGGATCTCGGTGCACACGCCGGTGCCGTCGAACTTCCAGGCGTGGAACGGGCACTCGATCGTCTCCTTCTCGACGTGCCCGCCGCAACCCATGTGGGCGCCGAGGTGCGGGCAGTAGCCGTCGAGGAGGTAGGGCTTGCCGCTCTCACCGCGGAACAGCACCAGGTCCTCACCGAAGTACTGCACCCGCTGGACGGCGAGCGGACCGAGCTCGGACGTGTACCCGACCTGGAACCAGCCGACCGGATACTGGGTGAAGGGGAAGCGGTTCTTCTCGACGCGCGCGGCCTGTGACATGAGGATCCTCGTGGGGCGCCGCCAGCGTGGGCGGCGGGGACGTTCGGGTTGGGTGAACTCGTGGGGTCTGGCGCCGCTCAGCCCGCCATCTTGAGCTGAGGCTCGGAGTCGAGCGCGGTCCACCAGTCCTTCGAGTAGAACTGCCGGTACCACTTGCGCCACACCGGGATGGGGCCGTCCGCGTCGGAGAGCAGCGGGCGGTGGATGAAGCGCTTGGTGTCCCACACCGGGATGTCCTGCTCGTACTGCATCGTCAGGTAGCTCTGGTACATCTCGGCGATCGTGTCGTCGGTCTCGGCGTCGCCCTGACGCTTCAGGCTGAACACGATCCACGCGTCGATCAGGTCCTCGTCGACCGGCGTCTGGTTGACGAACGCCACCGTCTCCACCGGCCCGACCTCGACGCGCAGGATCGCCACGCCGGGGCCGACGGTGCGGGTCTGCACCGGCACCTCGATGTCGGCCATGACGCCCTCGCCCATCCGCATGTGCTGGGCGACGTGGAGCTCGTGGCCGTGGACCTCGACGTTGCTCGAGGCGTTCTCGGGCGGGACCATGCCGTGGACGCCGAGCAGGTGCATCGCGTCGAGGACGTTCTCGCCGACCTCCTGGCAGTGGGTCTTGATCCGGTAGTGGCTGACGCGCCACGGCGTCCACGCGTCGGTGAGCACGCCCTCGATCTCGGGGATCTCCCACTCCGGCGCCTTGCCCTCGGCGTGGTGCCACACGAAGACCACGCCGTTGCGCTCGGCGACCGGCCAGCACGGCACCGCGGCGCGCGCCGGGATGCGCTGCGCGTGCGGGATGTGGGTGGTGTGGCCGTCGCTGGCGGCGAACCTCCAGCGATGCATCAGGCACTCCAGGTCGCCGTCGACCACGCGGCCGAGGCCGAGGTGCGCGCCGAGGTGCGGGCACACGGCGTCGAACACCTTCGCCTCGCCCTCGTTGGTGCGGAACAGCACCAGGTCCTTGCCGAAGTAGTGGATCGACTTCACCTCCCCGGCGGCGAGGTCGCGCGACATCGCGACCTGGAACCAACCGTTGGGGTTTTGCGGCATGGGAAATCGAGACGCCATTCGCTCCTCCAGAACGCGGGATGTGGGTGCGGCGGAGCCGCGAAGTAGAACGTGTTCTACCGGATCGTCACGTACCGGACCGAGCGTGTCCGTGACATCCGTCACACAACGAGATCGCGCGACGCGGCGCGCCGTGGCGGCTTCCGCCACGGCGCCGCACGGCGCACCCAACCCACCGGGATCACCTGGTTTTCGGCGATCCCGGTGGGACCGCCCGGGAACCCCGATCGGCGCGCCTCAGGGGGCCGGATCGATGGGAAAGCGGGACATCAGCGCACTGGAGGCACCGTTCCTGCGCGCGTCGTCGGCGTACACCGTCGCGGCGGGGCGCGGGGTGCGGGCCCTGGCCGGGTCGGCGGGGTCGA
>CAYMQR010000164.1:0-9537 GCA_964392195.1 uncultured bacterium
GCTCTACGTGGCGCCGCGCTGGTCCGACGACCTCCCCGAGCTGCACGCGCCGGTCTACCTGCCCGGCGCGTGGCTGTGGGTGGACGCGGTGCCCGCGAGCCGCTCGCTCTCGGTGCGGGTGCTGCGCAACTCCAGCGCCGCGCCGCCGCCGACGGTCCGCGCGGTGGCGCGCGACGGCGGCTCGCCGGCGATCACGCTGGCCGCGCCGTGGCCCGCGGTCGAGGGCGCCACGCTCGACCTCGGCGCGCAGTGGGACGCGCTCACCATCGGCGCGGGGAAGAACGTCGACGGCGCGGGTCCGGGCGGTAACCCGGCGCCGCCGAGCGATCGCGACGGCGACGGCATCGCCGACGCCACCGACAACTGCCCCGACGCCAGCAACCCGGAGCAGAAGGACGACGACGGCGACGGTCTGGGCAACGCCTGCGACGAGGCGGCGGAGCCCGACTTCGACCTCGACGGCGCGCCCAACGGCCGCGACAACTGCCCGTTCGTGTTCAACCCGTTCCAGACCGACGCCGACCGCGACGGCCAGGGCGACGCGTGCGACCAGACCAACGACACCGACGGCGACGGCGATGGCGTGGCCGACGCCGTCGACGTGTGCCCGGCCGCCGCCGACCCGGACCAGGCGGACCGCGACGGCGACGGGGTCGGTGACGCGTGCGCGCCCGCGCCGCAGGCCTCGATGGGCGGCGGCTGCACGGTCGGTGGCGCAGGCCCGTCGGATCCCGTGCCCGCGGCGCTCGCGATTTTGCTGGTCGCGGCCGCCCGTGGCGGGGCGCGCCGCCGCGTCACCGCTTCGCGCGCATCCGCGGCAGCCGGCGCAGCTTGTGCGCCGCCTGCTTGACCTCGCCGAGCACCCGTTCCCCGCCGCGCAGCGCGACCCGCTCGACGCTCGCCACCGGGTGGCCGTCGTCGAAGCGGATGCGGAGGTAGCCGCCGCCCACGAATGGCCCCGGGTTCGCGACCGGCACCTCGCCGATCCGGCCGCGGCCGCGTCCCTCGTGGATGTGGCCGCTCACCACCAGCGCCGGGCGGATCGCCTCGACGTGCGAGCGCACCGCGCGGCTGCCCACCGGGCGGCCGCTCCACAGCCGGTCGACGCCGCTCTCGAAGGGCGGCGCGTGGCTCACCAGGACGCGCCTCGGGGACCCGGCGGTCGCGCCGACCGCGCGCTCGAGGTGCGCGGCGAGCTCGTCCTCGGCGAGCTCGAAGGGAGTGCCGAAGGGAGTCGGGTTGGCGCCGCCGACGCCGTACACCGCGACGCCGTGGCGCACCACCGCGCGCCCGTGAACGCTCACGTCCTCGCGCTCCAGGTAGTCGAGGACGTCGCGGTGGTCGGTGTTGCCGGGCACCGCCAGCACGTGCGGATTGAACGCGCGCACCTCGTCGAGGACGCGCGCCGCCTGGTCGCGGCCGCCGAACATCGTGAGGTCACCGGAGAGGATGACGAGCGCCGCGCTGCGCAGCTCGTCGGCGAGGTGGCGCAGGTTGGCGGTGTGCTCGTGGAGGTCGGAGAGCACGATCCAGTGGCCGCGCGGCCGTTCGTCGCCGGCGTCATCGTGGCCCGCGTCGGGCCGCACGCACGGCAGCACCGTCACGACCCTCGCCCGAACTGGGTGCGCGCCATAGCGGCGAGCGCCGCCGGCTCGACGGGCTTGCCGAGGCGGGGCCGATCCGCGAGGTGGGGCGGCAGCACGTCGGGGCGCGCGTAGCCGCTCACGAAGAAGAACGGCACGTTGCGGGCGAGCAGCGCGTCGGCGACCGCCGCGCTGGTGGTGTGGCCGAGGTTGACGTCGAGGATCGCGCCGTCGAGGGCCTCCTCCTCGACGCAGCGCAGCGCCGCCTGCACGGTCGAGGCGACCTCGACCACCTCGCAGCCGACGCGCGCGAGCAGGCGCGCGAGCATCCGCGCCTGGAGCTGGTCGTCCTCGACCACCAGCACCCGCACCCCGGAGAGCGCGCGATCGTCGAGCTACGCGTCCACGCCGATCGCGCTCGGCGGCGTCTTGCGGAACACCGACGACTCGCTGTCGGGCTTGCCGCCCGGGAGCGGGAAGCGCAGCGTCGCCTCCACGCCGGTGGGCTCGAAGTCGATCGCGAACGAGCCGTGGAGATGGTAGTCGATCAGGTCCTGGAGGAGCGTGAGCCCGGTGCCGAGGCGCGGCGGCGCCGTGACCGGTGGACCGTCCTTCTCGATCCAGGAGATCTCGATCGTCTGGCCGGCCGCGCCGCTCCAGCGCACCTCGACGCGCCCGTCCGTGCTCGCGAGCGCGCCGTACTTGAGCGAGTTGGTGGCGAGCTCGTTGAGCGCGAGCGAGACCGGCGTGGCGATCGCCGACGGCAGGCGAAGCGGCGGCCCGTCGAGCTTGATGCGCTCCGACGGGAAGCTCAGCCACGGCGCGAGCGCGAGCTTCGCCACGCCGAGCACCGGCATCGCCTCCCACCGGTGGCGCGCGAGCCCCTCGTGGGTGCGTGCCATCGCGTAGATCCGGCTCGACAGCGCCTCGCGCAGCTCGTCGATGCTGCCCTCCTTGTCGAGGGTCAGGTCGAGGAGCGCCACCACCGTGGCGAGGGTGTTCTTCACGCGGTGGTCGAGCTCGCCCATCAGGAGCGCGCGGCGCTCCTCGGAGAGCACCTCGTCGGTGACGTCGGTGGCGATACCCACCAGCCGCGCGGGTGCGCCGGCGTGCCCCTCGATGGTCTGACCGCGATCGTGCACCCAGCGCACCGAGCCGTCGCGCCGCACCACGCGGTAGCGCACGTCGACGCGCGCGCTCGGCTCGTTGGCGGACGCCGCGAGCGCGTTGGTCACCGCCTCGAGGTCACCGGGGTGAATCGACTCGAGCCAGGCGCGCGGGTTGCGATCGAGGGCGCGCGCCGGGATCCCCCAGATGCGCTCGAACGCGGGGCTCACGTAGAGCACCCGCTCGGGCTCGCGCTGGCGGATCCATAACAGCTCGCTGACGTGCGCCGCGATCTGCTGGAAGCGCTCCTCGCTCTCGCGCAGCGCCTCCTCCGCGCTGCGGCGCGCGGTGATGTCGGTGAAGGTCGAGAGCGAGCCCGCGAACCGGCCCTGCGCGTCGAGGGTGGGGTTCGAGCTCACGATCGCCCACACCAGCGAGCCGTCCTTGCGCCACAGGCGCTGGTCGAAGGTCTCGGCGACGCCGCTGCGGCGGCGCGCGAGCCGGGCCTCGTTGACCGCGAGGTCCTCGGCCGGAAACAGCTCCTCGACGCGCCGGCCCACGAGCTCGGCGGTGGTGAAGCCCAGCATCTCGCTCACGCGGCGGTTGGCGAAGGCCACGCGGAAGTCGCGATCGAACGAGATCACGCCTTCGCCCATGGTCTCGACGATGTGGCGATACGCGCCGCGCGCCAGCTCGAGCTCCACCTCCGCCTCGCGCCGCGCGTGCGCGGTGCGGGCGAGGGTCTCGACGGCGATCCACAGCAAGCCGACGAACAGCATGCCGTGGAGCGTCGCAGTGAGCGCGATCCCGAAATGGTCGCCCCACAGTCCGAGACCGTCGGAGCCGAGGGCGTCGATGCCCCAGCTCAGGATCGGGATCAGCACAGAGCCGAGCGCCATGCGCCTCACCAGAGCGCCGGTGGGATCGGTGCGGGTGAGGGTGCCGACGAAACCGGCCTCCGGCCGCAGCCCGAGCAGGCAGATGCCGAGCAAGGTCGGGCCGAGGGTGCCGGCGAAGTGGACGCCGTCGTAGAGCCACACCTCGGCGAGCTCGTCTCGGGCGATGATGTAGCCGAGCAAGCCGGTCGCGCCGAGCGCCACCAACGCGAACGCCGGGATCTGGAAGTACCTGGGGTGCTGCCTGGCCCACAGCTCCGCGAGCGCGAAGGCGGCGAGCACCAGCCCGGTGGCGGTGAAGTGCGAGGCCAGCACCGGGCCGCGGGTGAGCCAGCGCGTCAGGGCGCCGGCGTCGCTCGCCGCGAGGGAAAGCCAGCCCGACACGCCGATCGCCGCGACGGCGGCGATCGCGAGCGCCGTGCGCAGCCGGCGCTGCTCGGCCCGCGGCCTCGCCAGGTCGCTCACGATCATCCCGAACAGCACGAACGCGAGCGAGCCGAGCGGCCGCATGTCACCCACGAAGGTACGCTCGAGCGGCGGGATCACGACGGCGAGCAGCCGCAGCGCGATCAGCGCGAGCGCCGCGCGACCCGCCAGCCCGGCGAGGCCGACGGCGAGGCGGCGTGCTGCGTCGCGGCCCCCGTCGTCGATCCCGGCGGCGGGGGGCACGTTCGGGAAAGACGGTTCGATCATGGGGGATCGATCGTACCCGATGGCGGACGGCGAGCAAGCCCGCTGTCGCGCGCGGGACCGACCTGGCGCGCGGAGCGCTGCCGCTCGCGGCGCGGATCCGTCACGGCCGCTCGAGCAGGCGCGCGCGCAGCTTCTCGACGGTGCCCGGCGGCAGGCCGCTCTCGGCGAGGAACGCCTCGACGTCGCCGAAGTGCTCGCGGACGCGCGCCAGAAACGCCACGATCGTCGCGGGCTCGGCGCTCATGGTGTCGGGCGGCAGCGCCGCGAGCATGGCGCGATAGCCGCGCGAGCGCGCGAGCCGCTCGACGATCGCGTCGAGGGCGGCGCGGGTCAGCGCGTAGTCGGCGGCGATGGTCTCGTCGTCCACGCCCAGCGCCGCCAGCACCAGCGCCGCCAGGATGCCGGTGCGGTCCTTGCCGGCCGCACAGTAAAAGACCGCCGAGTGCTCGGTTTCCGCGAGCACGGTCAACGCGCGCACGATCGGTCGAGAGGCCAGGCGCGCGAGCAGGAAGTAGCGATCCGCGAGCGGGATCTCGTCACCGAGGCTCGACGCCTGGCTGACGTCGGCGTCGACGAAGGGCAGGTGATGGAAGTGGCGGTCGGGGCGGCCGAGCGGTCCGCGTCCCTCGGTGTCGAGCTCGTGGGTCGAGCGCAGGTCGATGATCACGCCGACGCCGAGCCGTTCGACGAGGTGGCGTGCGTCGGCGGCGGTGAGGTGGTGGAGGGAGTCGCTGCGGAACAGCCGGCCCCAGCGGGTGCGGCGGCCGTCGCGAGTGGGGTAGCCGCCCAGCTCGCGGAAGTTGAGGCAGCCCTCGAGGGGGACGTGGCGCGAGCGGGAAGCGGCCGGATCAGCGGGTTTCATGGGTGGAGTCGTCGGTCAGGGGTTTGGCGAGGAGCACCCGCGGCAGCGGCTCGAAGCCGCGCCCGCGGAACAGGGTGAGCGCGGGCTCGTTCTCGGGCAGCAGCGCGAGCCGGAGCTGGCGTGCGCCGGTGGCGAGCGCGAACCGCTCCGCCTCTGCGGCGAGCAGCGCGCCGAGGCCGCGGCGGCGTGCCGCCGGGCGTACGTAGAGCTCGCGGAGGAGCGCGTCGCGGCCGCCGAGCGCGACGTCGAACCCGAGGGTGACGATGGCGTAGCCGAGCGGCTCCGCGCCGGCGTCGGCGACCAGGACGCGGCCGAGGCGATCGTCGGCCAGCAGGGCGGCGAGGGCGGCTTCGGTGTGCTCCCGGGTCGTGCGCCGATCCTCGGCGGCGTGGAAGAGCCGGATCATCGCCGTGAGCGCGGGCCGGTCGTCGTCGGTCGCGAGGCGAACGCGGGGCGTCGTGCTGGGCATGGCGTGGCCGCGCGCGGCGAAGGCGGTGCGCGCGGCGCGAGCATAGCCGCCGCGCGGGCGGCGTGGTCACGGACCGCCGGGTGAGCGCCGCGCGTGGTGGAGGGGCTTTCCGCGCGCGATCCGTGCGATAGGTTTCGGGAGGGCACGGTGGAGGTCTCACCCGTGGAGGAATTCTCAGCACGATCGGCCGTCGCGTTTGCCGAAGGGAGCGCGCTCCCGCCGCCGCCTCCCGCCGAGTCCGCGTGGGTGCGCTGGCGGCGGCGCACGATCTCGATCGGCGCCTATCACGCGGTCGCCGCGCTGCTGGTGGTGGCGTACGTGCCGCTCGCCGTGCTCGGCGCGGCGGTGGACGCCGTGCGCGGGAGGCGCGTGGCGGTGCGCGCGCTCTCGTTCTTCACGCTCTACTTCGTCGCCGAGCTCGCGGGCATCTGGGCGTCGTTCGCGGTGTGGCTCGCGAGCGGCGTGTGGGCCGGGGCGTCGCGGCACCGGTTCCTGCGCTGGAACTTCGCGCTCCAGTGCTGGTGGGCGCGCACGCTCTTCGACGGCGCGCGGCGGATCTTCCGGTGGCGCGTGGAGGTGGAGAACCACGACGCCGCGGCGCGCGGGCCGATGCTGTTCTTCATCCGCCACCTCAGCACCGCCGACACCGTGCTCGCCGCGGTGTTCGTGTCCGGCCACGCGGGGCTGTGCCTGCGCTACGTGCTGAAGAGCGAGCTCTTGTGGGACCCGTGCCTCGACATCGTCGGCCAGCGGCTACCCAACGGCTTCGTGACGCGCGGCACCGGCGACGTCGAACGCGCGCTCGCCGAGGTACTGCGGATCGAGCAGGCGCTCGGTCCCGCCGACGGCGTGCTGATCTACCCCGAGGGGACCCGGTACACGCCGGAGAAGCGGCGCCGGGCCCTCGAGCAGCTCGCCGAGAAAGGCGACGCCGCGCTCCTCGAGCGAGCGCGCGCGCTGGAGCGGGTGCTGCCGCCCAAGCTCGCCGGACCGCTCGCGCTGCTCGAGCACAACCCCGGCGCCGACGTGGTGTTCTGCGTCCACACCGGCTACGAGCGCGCGATGAGCTTCCGCGAGTTCCTGGCCGGCGGGCTCAACGACCTGGTGATCCGCATCGGCTTCTGGCGGGTGCCTTTCGCCGAGATCCCGCGCGAGCGGGAGGCGCGGGTGGCGTGGCTCTACGACCAGTGGTCACGGGTCGACGCGTGGGTACGCGCCCACGAGTCGCCCGCGACGTAGCGTCGCGGCTCAGGCGGCGCGCGCGGCGCCGCTCGCCCGCGCCGGCTTCCGTACCTGGCCGAACTCGAGGTCGCCGAACGTGAAGCTCGGCGCCAGGCCGCGGAACAGCCACCACGCGGTGAACTCGGAGGAGGTGACGGTGTTGGGGAACTCGGCGCTGCGCGCCGACGGTCCCGCGATCTCCTTCTCCTGCACCATCGAGATGTACTGGTCGACGCTCGACTCCTGGGTGTTGCCGTTGAGCACCACCTCCACGCCGAGGTTGCGGGCGTAGCGGCGCACGGCGTTGATGCGCGAGTGCTGAGGGGCGTAGTTGTCGACGCCGACGCCGTTCTCGCTCGACACCATCACGCCCTCGGCGGTGCGCGCCACCAGCGAGTGGTTGCCGCGGGTGTGTCCGGGCGTGCGGACCAGGGCGAGTCCCTCGCCGAGCTTCACGTCGCCGTCGAGGAGCACCACCTTCGCCGGGTCGAGACCGCGGGTGCCGTTCGGGCAATACCAGTCGGCCTGCGACGGCAGCAGGCCCTGCGCCGAGTCCCACTCCTCGCGCATGATGAGCAGCTTGGCGTTGGGGAACACCGCCTCGCGGCCCTCGCCGCCCAGCCAGTTGCGCAGGTCCTGGGTGTGGAGGTGGTCGTAGGAGAGGTAGTCGACGTCGGCGGGCGTGAGGCCGATCCGCGCCAGCCACTCGACCACCGTCGGGCCTTGCGGCGCGACCAGCTTCTGGGCCGCGGTCTTGACCAGGCCCTCGGGGCTCAGCTCGCCGACCTTGCCCTCCATCTTCGCGAGGCGACCCGCGCCGAGGCGCTTGAAGTAGCGGGTCTCGGCGTTGGCGAGCACGTCGCTCGGCGAGAAGAGCAGCGTCTTCGGGCCGTCCGCGCTCGCGAACTGCACCACGTAGAGCCGGTTGACGATGTGCAGGACCGGGGTGGTGACGGGGAGCTGCGTGTAGACGTTGGCGAACGCGAACCGCACCGGATACGGCACCCGGACCAGCTCGCAGGTCTTGTAGAAGAGCACCGGGCTCTCTTCCAGCAGCTCGTCACGGAACGCGCGGGCCCGCTTGCGGACCTCCTCGAGGCGCGTGAGGGGGACGCTCGACGAGCGTGCGCCGTGAAACCGATCGAGGGGCTCGAACTCCGGGTGGCGGCGTGGGGGCGGCGTCCGTCGACGTGCCATGGCGGGAACCTCCGGTGGGGTTGGACCCCTCGCAATCTGGCACGCGGCCCGGCGGCGCCCAAAGCGCGCTGCGGGCCCCGCTCAGATGCCGAGCGCTGCGGCCGCGCGCGAGAACTCCTCGGTGCGCACGTACACCAGGTAGCCGAAGCTTCCCGCGCCGTCGGTGACTCCCGAGGCCGCGTAGACGTTGACGTCGGCTTCGAAGAGCTTCTCGTGGATGCCGGCCAGGGCGCCGAGCGCGTCGTCGCCCCGCACCAGGAAGGCGGGGTGGGGACCGTCGAGCGGGATCGACGCCGATTTTGCCGCGTGGACCAGCTGGCCGTCGTCCTCGGGGAAGATCGTCAGCTGGGTGCGCGTGGGGCCGACGGGGATCGCGGTGAACGCGAGCAGGTTGACCCCGGAGGCGGCGAGATGCGAGAGCATGCGGTACGCCTCGCCCGGTTGATCCGCGACGGTGGTGGTGTAGTAGTCGGCACGCCGAACGTTCGTCGCCATGACCGCACCTCCCGGGACCATCCGATCCGGGCCCCATCCGGAGAAATGCAACTGCTGCGCCCGCCGTGTCGCCGCGCTCGTTTCGCCGCAGGCTGCGAGGCGCGTCGCCGTGAGACCGAGCGAAGCACGGGAAATGCGGGGGCGCGCGGCCGCCGAGCACGCGCCGGGTCTCGGTGGTGCCGGAGCACGGTTACGGATGCGTGCCGCGGTCGCCGCCATGGTCGTGTGGGGGTAGCGTGAGCGCCCTGCGCCTGGTGCCGGAAGCGGGGCTGGCGATCGTCGCCGAGGACGACGAGCTGCTGGTCGTGGCGAAGCCCGCCGGCCTGGTGTGCCACCCGTCGAAGGACGGGCCGCTCTCGAGCCTGGTGGGGCGGGTCCGGCTCCACCTCGGCGAGGGGTCGCGTGCCCACCTGGTGAACCGGCTCGATCGCGAGACCAGCGGGCTGGTGCTGGTGGCGAAGACCGAGGGCGCCGCGCGCACCCTAGGCAAGGCGATGCAGGCGCGCTCGATCGGGAAGCGCTACCTGGCGATCGTCCACGGCCACGTGGAGACCGCCGTGGCGCGCGTCGACGCGCCGCTCGGGCGCGACGAGTCGAGCCCCGTGGGGATCCAGGACCGGGTGCGCCTCGACGGCGCGCCCGCCGTCACCGAGCTCGAGGTCGAGCGCCGCTTCGAGAACCGCTTCGGCGCGTTCACGCTGCTCCGGGTCCGGCCCCTCACCGGTCGCAAGCACCAGATCCGGGTGCACCTGGCGCACCTCGGCCATCCGCTGGTGGGTGACAAGATCTACGGCGGCGACCCTCACCACTACCTCGCGCTGGTGCGCGGCGAGCTCGGCCTCACGCGACGGCGCGCGCTGATCCTGCCGAACCACGCGCTTCACGCGGGCGAGCTCGAGGTGCCGTGGGGAGGCGAGGTGCGCCGCTTCGCGGCCCTGCCCGAGCCCGGCTTCATGGCGTTCCTCGAGCGCGGCGAGGCCCCCGAGCCCGCCGACTGGCCGATCACCTGAGGGG
>CAYMQR010000165.1:0-9430 GCA_964392195.1 uncultured bacterium
ATGAAGCTGAACGGCGACGTCGAGGTGGTTGTGCGCGCGCCCGAGCTGTCACGCTCCCACCTCGACCTCTACCGCCGCTATCACCGCTTCATGGAGGACCACCGCGACTGGCCCCACCACGACGGCCGCGCGCAGAACTACGCGCAGGCGTTCCTGCTCGGCGGCGAGGGGTTCGCGCGCGAGGTCGCCTACTACCGCGGCGGCGAGCTGGTGGGGTGCGCCTTCCTCGACGACCTCGCCGACGCGGTGTCGCTCGTGTACTTCTACTATTCGCCCGGCTGGCGCGACGCGAGCCCGGGGGTGTTCTCGATCCTCACCCAGCTCCACTACGCCCGCGAGCGCGGCTACCGGTACGCGTACCTCGGCTACTGGATTCCGGAGAACCGCTCGATGTCGTACAAGTCGCAGTACCAACCCCACGAGCTCTTGCTGCGCTATCCGGGCGACGACGAGGAACCGGTGTGGGCGGAGCCGACCGAGGCGGCGGCCACGGGCCTCGCTCCGCCTCCCAGCCAGGAAAGGAACGTCTCATGACGTCGTCCCCGCGATTCGAAGGCAAGCACGTGGTGGTGACCGGTGCCGGTACCGGCATCGGTCGCGCGATCGCGATCCGCCTCGCCGACGAGGGTGCGCGCCTCACGCTGCTCGCCCGCGACGCGGTGCGCCTCGGCGACACCGCGGCCAAGCTCCCCGCGTCCGCCAGGGCGCACGTGGCCTCGCTCGACATCCGCGACCGCGCCGCCGTCGACCGCTGCTTCGCAGCCGCCGCCGCGCACCACGGCCCGATCTTCGGGCTGGTGGCGAACGCCGGCGTGGGCGGCGAGAACCGGCCCGGTCCCGAGGACCGGTTCGACGACCTGATCGCGACCAACCTGACGGGAACCTACAACTGCGTGCGCGCCGCCGAGCGTCACCTGGCACCGGGTCCCGAGGCGCGCCACCTGCTGATCGTCGCCTCGATCCTCGCCCGGCTCGGCGTGCCCGGCTACACGGGCTACTGCGCTTCCAAGGCGGGGCTGGTCGGGCTCGCGCGCTCGCTCGCCGCCGAGCTCGCGCAGCACAACGTCCAGGTCAACGCGGTGCTGCCCGGCTGGGTCGACACCGAGATGGCGCGGTCGGGCATCCAGGGGATGGCCGAGGGCATGGGCGTCACCTACGACCAGGCGTACGAGATGGCGATGTCGGCGGTGCCGATGCACCGCATGAGCCGCCCCGAGGACATCGCCGGCATGGTGGCGTGGCTGCTGTCGCCGGACGCGCGCGGCGTCACCGGCCAGGGCCTCGACATGAACGGCGGCGCGTTCATGAGCTGAGCTGTGTTTTCACGGGGGGCTGTTCCAGCCCCCCGCCCGCCGGGAGTGAATCCCGGCGGGTCCCACCCCCAAGTCACTCGCTTCGCTCGTGGCGTCGCGCTGCGACGCGCCCCTTGCCGAGTCTTCTCGTGGCTCGCGCCGCCCGCGTTGGTGCGCGCTCGAGCACCTTCCAGCCCCCCGCCCGCCTGGAGGGCGCCGCTCCGTCGGCGCCGACCGGCGGGTCCCACCCCCAAGTCACTCGCTTCGCTCGTGGCGTCGCGCTGCGACGCGCCCCTTGCCGAGTCTTCTCGTGGCTCGCGCCGCCCGCGTTGGTGCGCGCTCGAGCACCTTCCAGCCCCCCGCCCGCCTGGAGGGCGCGGCTCCGCCGCGCCGGCGATACGCGCGGGCGTCACGTCGCCGATCCGATCGACTCCTGTACGTGGGGCCCCAACGGCGGTCGCGGAGCGGCGCGCGCCCATTCGTGGCGCGGAGCGCGGACTCGAGCCCGACGCTTCGTCGTCGGGGAGCGATCGATCGCGGCGCGCTGGGGCCTACGGCCCGCCCAGCCAGGCCGGCCAGGCCGGCTTCTCGCCGCCGTCGGCGCGGCGCAGCCCGCAGGATCCGAAGAACGCCACCTGGGCCGGTTCGAGCGATCCGGGCGGCAGGCTGCCGAGATCGGGATCGTGGAGGAACGACCAGATCGAGCCGTCCACCGGCAGCCCCGCGATCAGCTCGCCGAAGCGGGCCACGAAGCTCGCCTGGTCGGTCTCGCTGGCCGGCAGGAAGATCAGCGACGGCGCCGACGGATAGCCGAGCTCGGCGAAGAAGAGCGGGTGCGTCAGCACACCCGCGAGGCGCGCGTAGTAGTCGTCCGGCAACGTCGCGGCGCTGCCGGCCGCGCCGCCGAGGAGCGCCGGGTAGCTCGACAGCCCGATCAGGTCCAGCTTGGGCTCGAACGGCGCCAGCAGACCTCGCAGGTTCGCGGCCGCCAGCGCGGGCCCGCCGAAGAAGTCGCGGTAGATCGCCTCGTACTGGAAGTAGACCAGCACGCGGGTCTGGGGACGGATCGACTTGACCCGGTCGTAGGCCTCGCCGGCGAGCGAGCCGAAGCTCGCGTAGTCGTCGGGGTGAGCGAGGAAGTAGCCCTGGATCTCGGTGGCGAGCGAGAGGTAGTCCGGCGCGATCTCGCGCGTCAGCCACTCGACCTCGTCCAGGAAGGCGCGGCGGACGTCGGGGTTCGCGAACGTAGGCGAGCCGCCGTAGGAGGTCGGCAGCGCCACGGTGTCTCGATCGGGCCCCACCACCGGCAGCACCGCGAGCACGAGCTGGAAGCCGCGCTTGCGCGCCTGGACCGCGATCTCGCGCGCGCTCGCGTGGACCGAGGCGTTGGGCGGGCCACCCAGCGACTCCCAGCCGATCGGCTCGGCGTGGAACAGCTTGCGCCCCGCCTCCCCGGCGAGGGCGTAGGCCTCGCCGAACACGTCGCCGCCGCCGACCGATCGCGGCACCAGCGAGGTGCCGCGGTCGACGGGTCCGCTCGCCTGGGGCACGTCCTCGGCCGCCGCGCCGCAGCCGAACGACCACAGCGCGGCGAGCGCCGCCAGCCACCGCGCCGCAGCCCGGCCCCCGCGCCGCGCCGTCATCGTCGCCCCGGGGTGAAGGCGAGCACGGCCTCCGCCCATCGCTTCGGGTTCTCCAGCATCGGGTAGTGGCCGAGATCGTCCAGCCACGTGAGGGTGGCTCCCGGGATCTCGCTCGCGAGGGCCTCGGCGATCGCCGGCACGGCGATCGGATCGCGCCGCCCCCACAACACGTGGGTGGGTCGGTCGAGCCGCGTGAGCGCGCCGATCCAGCGGTTCCAGAAGCGCACGCGCTCGTCCAGGTAGGACGAGATCGGCGCCAGCCGGTGCTTGCCGCCGTTCCAGGCGAGCGCCTCCCACGCGAGGTCGAGCTCGTGGTCGGCGACCGCTTCCGGCCGCCCGAAGATCCGCCGCAGCTGGAGCTTGAACACGGCGCGGCTGCCGAGCGCCGCGAACGTCGGCCCCAGCAACTTGCTGCGCAGCAGCCGCTGCGGCGGCGACAGCCGCGCCAGCTCGAGGTGGACGCTGCCGTTGGCGAGCGTCAGCGCGTCGAGCGCGACCGGCAGCCCACCCCGCTCGCGGCGCGCGACCAGCTCGGTGGCGACGCTGGTGCCGTAGTCGTGGGCGACGACGTGGCCGCGGTCCACGCCCAGCGCCCGCCACACCGCCAGCGCGACCTCGGCTTGCTCGACCAGCGAGTACGAATAGTCGCGCGGCTTGTCCGAGAGCCCGAAGCCCAGGTGGTCGTGGACGATCACCCGGTGGCGCTCGGCGAGCGTCGCCAGCGCGGACCGGAAGTCGAGCGACGAGGTGGGGAAGCCGTGCAGCACCAGCAGCGGCGGCGCGTCCCTGGGCCCCTCGTCGACCACGAACACGGTGCGGCCGAGCACCTCGAGGAACCGCCCGCGGTCGCGCCACCCGTCGAGCGCGGGGGGAGCGGGTCGCGGCGGAGCAGGTCTGGGTTCGGCCACCGTCGCTCCTCCTCGCAACCCTCGGGGATCCGGCGGCGCAACCTAGCACGGGCCCTCCGACGTCCGCGGCGGACAGCGCCGCGGGGAGGCGCGTTGCGGAATGCGCAACGCACGTTGCAGGTCGCCTACGCCCGGCAGCGCTCCCCCCGCGGCCCGCCAAGCCTGGACCACGAGATCACGGGCGATTTCGCCGGTGCCCGCTGCGGCAAGGCGATTGCTTGGACAGCCGGCCCCCTGCCTGCGTGACCCGATGTCGCCTTGACCCCCTCGGAAACGCGCTGCTACGCTCGATCCGTCTCGACCGGGACAGGCCAGAGCGCAGTGCCCATCCGCAAGAACGCCCGAATTTCCTCAGCTTTTTTCATCATATCCGTCGGTGGCGACGCCCTTCCCGGGGTGGCCTCGCCAGCAGAATCCACAGCCATTCCAGCGACGAACGGATCACCGCGATCCGCGCGGATGTCTGCTGGCCGGACCCGAGAACTCCCATGATGCGAGCTCCTTTTCGCCGATCCATGATGGCCTTGGTGGTGGCCTCGATCGCCGTGCCCGCGGTGGCGCGGGCTTCGGTGCTGTTCGACCGGCTGAGCCCGACGCCGTCCACCACCAACTCGGTCGGCGTCACGGTCACGTTCCTCACCGTCCCGAAGAACGCCACCTCGACGGTCCAGAGCGCCAGCTTCATCGACCTCCACTACGACACCGACAGCCACCAGCTCACCGTCGCCGACGCCGACCTCCTCGGCTCGAACGTGTCGTTCACCTGGGCGAGCCTCACCATGAACGCGAACAACCTGCGCGTTCAGTACGCCCCCGACCTCCCCAGCGCGCCGATCCCCACCACCACCGTCGACGCCAACAGCGGCGCGTTCTCGAACCTCAACGTGCCGGTCCGCTTCACCGGCAGCGTGTCGGTGAACGGCGGCAGCCAGATCCCCGCCATCGGCGACACCACGATCGTGCTGAGCGGCACCTTCACCTACGACCCGAGCGACGGCTCCTTCGCGCTCACCAACGTGACCGGGACCTACGGCCCGCTGCTGCTCCAGATCACCCAGTCGGTGAGCGTCTCGATCAGCGGCTCCACGACCTTCAACTTCGACGCCGCGGCACCGATCGACGAGATCCCCGGCAACGCCAAGGTGGGCGGCGCCCTCACGCTCACCGGCCGCGGCTTCACCCCGGGCAGCCTGCTCAAGGTGTTCGTCGCCACGTCGAACGGCGTCGTCGACGTGATCCCGAACGGCCTGGCGCCGAACACCGTCGCCGCCGACGGCACCACCGGCACCTGGAACCTGCCGTGGCCGTGGCCGGTGGCCGCGCCCAACGACGTGCTGGTCGGCAACGGCTACGCGTCCGCCTTCCTGGTCCGCTCCGACTTCGCCTACAGCCTCTCGAACACCCAGGGCGTGGTGCTGCTCGGCAACGCCAACCTGAACCCCAAGGTGCCGAGCATCACCGGCATCGGTGGCACCGCTCTCAGCGCGACCAGCTCGCAGGAGAGCATCGCGACGGCGAACGTCGAGGCGCTCATCACGCCCAACGCCCAGACCACGATCCAGGGCGAGGGCTTCGTGAGCCCGGTGGTCAACATCTTCTCGGCGTCGGGCAACTGCGCGCCCGGCGGCGGCATCGTGCCGACCTCGTCCACCACCACCAGCATCACGTTCACCGTTCCGGCGGGCTGCCCGGTGGGCCCCGGCTCGGTGCAGGTGATCAACGCGACCGGCAGCTTCCTGGCCTCGAACGCGGTGTCGATCCCGATCAGCGAGCTGGTGACCGTGTCGAGCGTGCAGGTGAACGGCGGCACCGTGACGGTGAACGGCACCGGCTTCTCGAGCCTCACGGTGATCAACCTGTTCGGCTCGAACGGCAGCACCGTGATCAACGCCGGCGGGCTGAACGGCGGAGACCCGAACATCCCGCTCACGCTCGTCGACTCGCACCAGTTCACGTTCACCCGCCCCGGCAGCCTGGTGGCGGGGAGCGCGTTCCTCCAGGCCATCAACCCGCCGTTCATCCCGTTCACCAACTCGGGGACCGGGGCGGCGGGGAGCTTCGTCTTGCCGTGAGCTCGCCGCGGCCGCGCGCCGCGTAACGCTTCCTGGCCGGGCCGCGAGCGCGCGGGCCGGCCGAACACGAGGTTCGATCCATGACCATCGCCGTCGCTCGCCCACTCGCCCGCGGATCGATCACCGCCCGCCGCGCCTCACGCACGCTGCTCGCCGTGGCCGCGGCGGTGTGGACCCTGGCGGCCGCCCGGCCCGCGAGCGCCACGCTCGTCACGACGCACATGACTCCGATCCCGGCGACCACCAACGAGGCGAGCCTGACGCTGACGATCGTCCAGTCCAGGACCGACGAGAGCCTCATGCAGGCCGGCAGCTCGATCGACATAGCCTACGACACGGTCTCGCACCAGCTCACGATGACCGACTGCGACCTGACGGGCTCGGACGTGCTCTTCGACTTCGGCATCCTGAACAAGGTCGAGGCCAAGAACATCCACGTCACGTACCTCCAGACCGTCACCCCGGCCACGGTCAACCCGGCCGATGGGACCTTCTCCGGCCTGACGGTGGCGGTGGTGGTGGCCGCGGACGTGTACCTCAACGGCACGCCGGTGTTCGCGGCGAACCAGGCGGCCTCCATCACCCTGGGCGGCACCTTCACGATCGACCAGACGGGCACCATCAAGCTGACCGACTTCACCGGCCCGATCGCCGCGGTGCAGATCCCGATCGGTCCGTTCGTGTTCATCCTCACCGGCTCGATCACCCTCAACGTCCAGGACACCTCGGTCACCCTCGACCCGATCCCGGGAGTCGCGCGGGTCGGCGACACCCTCACCCTGACCGGTCAGGGCTTCACCCCCGGCAGCCTCCTCAAGGTCTTCGTCGCGACCTCGAACGGCGTCGTGGACGTGGCGCCCAGCGGCATCGCGCCGACCAGCGTCAGCGCCGACGGCCTGGTGTGGAACGGCACCCTGCCGTGGCCGTGGCCGGTCTCCGCTCCCAACGACGTGCTGGTGGGCAACGGCTTCGCCGACATGTACCTGGTACGCACCGACGCGGGGTTCACCACCTCCAACGACCAGGGCGTGGTGCTGCTCGGCAACCCGAACCTCGACCCGCAGGTGCCGAGCATCACGGCGATCGACGGCACCTCGCTCAGCGCGACGAGCTCGGACACCAGCATCGCCACCGCCAACATCGAGGACGTGATCGTGCCGGGCAACGAGACCACGATCACCGGCTCGGGCTTCGTGAACCCGGTGGTGAACATCTTCTCCGCGTCCGGCAACTGCGCGCCCCCAGGCGGCATCGTGCCGACGAGCTCGAGCTCGACGAGCCTGACCATGACGGTGCCGGTGAGCTGCCCGGTCGGCCCCGGCTCGGTGCAGGTGATCAACGCGACCGGCGCGTTCCTCACCTCCAACGCGGTGTCCATCCCGATCGGCGAGCTGGTGACGATCTCGAGCGTGCAGGTGAACGGCTCCACGATCACGGTGAACGGCTCCGGCTTCAACTCGCTGACCGTGATCAACCTGTTCGCCGGCTCGAACGGCGGCGTGGTGAACGCGGGCGGGCTGAGTGGCGGCAATCCCAACATCCCGCTCACCATCGTGAACTCGCAGCAGTTCACCTTCACGCGGCCGAACGGGCTCGACGCCGGGAACGCCTTCATCCAGGCGATCAACCCGCCGTTCATCCCGTTCACCAACTCGGGCACCGGCCCGACCGGCTCGTTCGCGCTGCCGTGACCGGCGCGCCGCGCGCGGGCGCTCGCCGGGCGCGGCGCGGTGGTCGGGACCTGGCGCGCGCAGTATGTTGCCTCGCCCACTCCACCGCGCCAGCTCGCGGCACGGTGCGCTCCTCCGTGCTCGCGCTCATCGACCGTGCCTCCGAGCGAACCCGCCGACTCCGAGCCGCTGAGCACCGCCGAGGTCCAGGCCGTGCTCACGGCACGCCTCACCGCCGCGCGCGGTGACCGCGCCGCCCTCCCCGGACCGGCCTCCGACCGCGAGCTCTTCCGGCGCATGCCCGGCGCGGCGCTGAGCGCGATCGCGGCGGCGGAGGTCGACGAGATCAGCCGCCGCACCGACGATCTGCTGTTCCCGATCGAGAGCGGCGGTGGGCCGCTCGCCCGCCTGCGCTCGGGGATCAAGCGGCTGGTGCGGCGCCTCGGTTTCCACTACCTGGCGCGCCAGACCGACATGAACAAGCGGTTGGCGCGCTCGGTCGCCGCGATCCAGTCGCACCTCGATCACGGCCTGAGCGAGCTCGCCCGCGCCGACCGCGAGCAGCTCGCGCGCTTCGAGGCGTGCGAGGCCGAGCTGCGGCGGCTCGCGGCGGCGGACGCCGAGGCCGACGCCGCCGCGGGCGCGCGGCACGCCGCGCTGGTGGAGCGGGTCGAGCACGACGCGCGCCAGCTCGTCGAGACCCATCGCCACGCGGTCGCGGTCGCCGAACGCGTCGACGCGGCGGAGCGCGGCCTGGCGGTGGACCTCGAGAAGCGCGACCAGTGGCTCCACTCGCTGGAAGAGCAGCTCCGGGCGGTGCTCGAGGACGTCCGCGCCCAGATCCGCGAGCGCGACGCCTGGATCGAGTCGACGCGCCGGACCGTCGGCGACGCGCTCGCCGAGCTCCGCGACTTCGCGTCCGCGCGCGACGAGTGGCTGCGCAGCCTGGAGGCGAGCTTCCGCGCTCACCAGGGCGAGGTCGAGCGCCAGTCGGCCGGGCGCGACGAGTGGCTCGCCCGCCTCGAGGCGTCGCTCGGCGAGCTCCGCCACGAGACCGAGCGCGGGCTCGCGAGCCGCGACGAGTGGCTGCGCTCGCTCGAGAGCTCGGTCAACCACACCACCGGCCACGGGCTCCGCGGCGCGGGCGCGGCGGGCTCGTGCGACGCGGTCCCGGAGGACACCTGGATCGTCGCGACCCGCACCGACGCCGCTCCGATCGTCGACGACCTCGGCGCGCCGCGGCGCGCGGACGTGGCCCGCCCGCCGGACGCCGCGGCCAGCCACCTCGAGACCACGCGCGCGCTCCTCACCGACGTCGCCGAGCTGCGTCCCCGCTCCAAGGTGCTCGCGGAGCTCGAGCCGCTGCGCGCTCGCTTCGCGGGCCGGCGCAAGGTCGTCGACGTGGGCTGCGGGGAAGGCCACGCGCTGGCGTTCCTGCGCGAGCTGGGCGTGGCGGCCGAGGGTGTCGACCTCGACGAGCGCGCGGTGGCGGCGTGCCGGGCCGAGGGCTTCACCGCCGTCCACGCGGACGCCATCGACCACCTGGCGAGCGGCGAGACGCGCGCCGGCGTCGACGCGATCGTGTGCCTGCACCTGCTCGAGCACCTCGACGTGAACCCGGCGCTCGAGCTGCTGATCGCGTTCGCCAAGGCGCTGCCCCCTGGCGGCCTGCTGGTCCTGGCGACACCCAACCCGGAGAGCGCGAGCACCCAGCTCGTCCACTTCTGGCGCGACCTCGGCCACGTCCGTCCCTACCCGCGGATCACGCTGGAGCGGATCCTCACCAAGCTCGGCTTCGCGGTCGAGCCGCCGCCCTCACCCCGGACCTGATCGCGGTGACGGCAT
>CAYMQR010000166.1:0-9387 GCA_964392195.1 uncultured bacterium
GCCCTGGATCATCGGGTTCGCGACGATGCCGCCGACCGCGCCGAGCAGGTCGGCACTGCGGTTCGAGTAGGGGGCGAGCCAGATCTTGCCGAAGAACAGGTCGCCGCCGTCGTTGGCGTGCTCGTTGTCCCAGATCACCACGCGCCGGCCGAGGCGCGCCGTCACGTCCGCGAGGTCGGCGGCGGCGAGGCCGCGGCTGGTGGTGTCGGTGCCGGTCCACATCACCACGGTCGCGGGATCGAGGGATGCCAGCGCGTCGAGGTAGCCGTCGCCGTCGGCGAAGCGCCGCTGGCGCTCGGTCGAATACACGGTCGGCACCACCCACAGCCGCACCGGACCGCCCGCCTCGGCCACGAGCGCCGCGAGCAGCGCGTCGGCGAGGTCGCGGTGCTCGGCGCCGAGCGCGGCGTCGACCGGGCGCCCGAGCGCGTCCTCGATGTCGTCGAGGAGCAGCCCGAAGTCGCGGAACCCGAGCGCCACGAGCGGCGCGAGCTCGGCCGCGAGCGCGGCGCGCTCGGCGGGGTCGGCCACGTCGATGTCGATCCCCGGGCTGATCCCCATCGCGAAGCGCACGCCCACTCGCCGGCCGAGCTCGTGGAGCTCCGCGAAGCGCGCCAGCGCCGCGGCGTCGTACGGCGCGCGCCACTCGGCGCGATGGAGGGGATCGCTCTTCGGCGCGTAGAGGTAGAAGCCGAGCGCCGAGGTGGCGAGGCGGACCATCATCTCGCGGCGCTCGTCGTGGGACCACGGGCGGCCGTAGAAGCCCTCGACCACCCCGCTCGCAGCGAGCGGCGGCGCCGGGCGTGGCGGCAGCTCGGTGAAGACCGGCGCTCCGCGGCGGCCGTCGTCGGCCACACCGACCGCCGCGACGGTCGTGAAGCCGGGCGCGGGCAGCGTGATCTCGGCGAGCCGGCCGCTGCTCGAGCGCGCCACCCGGTTGGCCTCGGAGAGCGGCTCGGCATGGTCGCGCAGGTAGTGGAGGTCGACGTGGTGGGGCTCGGCACCGGGCAGGTCCCAGAGGAGCCGCACGTTGCCGGCGACCACGCTTCCCAGGTCCCCGCGCAGGTTCGTCACCGCCGGCGGCTGGTCCGCCGTGGGCGCCGCGAACACACCGAGCTCGGCGAGCGCCGGCTCGCCTTTGCCGGGAACCGCCAGCGTCCAGCAGCTCGCCGCCACGGGCGGCTCGAGGGTGAGCTCGCTCGCGGCGGCGCTCCACGCGTGCTCGGCGAGCACCTCGCCGCCGTCGCCGTCGCGGGCGCGCACCCGGACGTCGCCGCGCGGCGCCACGCTCCACGACGCCACCAGGCGCGCCACCCGCGGCGTCCGCCCGCCCCGCGACTCGAGCTCGACCGAGAGCGTCGCGCCGTCCCCCGGCACCTTCCACGACGTCGCCCGCTCGCCGTCACGCACCGTGGCCGGCGCGTCGTCGCTCTCGCGCGGCCACAGCCCGAACGAGGTGGCGCGGGTGGCGCTCGCGGTGACGCGCGCGAAGCGGCTCAGGTCGAGGGGCTCGGCGCGCGCGTCCGGGGCCGCAACGGTGGCGGCGGCGAGCGCCAGCCACACCGCGAGCCGCCGCCGAGCCGAGCGCCTGCTCATCGGGTGGAGCCTATCCGGCCACGCCTCCGCCCAGGCACTGGGCGACGTCGAGCTCGCGTCCCGCCTTGACCGCCTGGTACTTCGTCCAGAACAGCGTGTCGATCTTCTTGAGGTCGGCGCGCTCCTTGGGATCGCGATAGCGGCGCAGGTGGCCGGGGCCGCCGTTGTAGATCGCGTAGGTCGAGCGCGCCAGGTTGTCGACGTTGCCGGTGACGCTGTGCTCGCCCTTCTTCACCGCGTAGTCGCGCAGGTAGTGGATGAGGATCTCCGCTCCGGCGCGGACGTTGTAGGCGACGTCGCCGGTGAGCCCCCCGAGGTCGTAGACGCCGCGCCACACGTTCTTGTTGATCTGCATGAGGCCGACCGAGCCGACCGGCGACTGGATGGTCTGGACGCGGCCGTTCTCCTTCACCCACTGGCGCCAGCAGCTCTCCTGCCAGGCGGTGGCGAGCACAGCGCGCTCGTAGACCTCCGCGAACGGCGGATCGAGCTTGGCGGCGTCGAGGGTGCGCGCGCCGATCTGCGTGAGCAGCTCGCGCACCAGCGGCAGGTACTGGCCGACGTCCTCGGGGCTCGGCACCCACCGATGGAGCTTCTTGCCGAGCGCCGAGTCGGGCCCGTCGGCGGCCCACGCGCTGCCCACCAAGAGCGCGAGGAGCCGGGCCACCGGGCCCTCCTCGGGGTACTCGTCGGGCGGCTCGATGGGCGCGCCGAAGCCGAACAGCTCGCGGAGCTGCGGATCGATCTCGGTGGTGTAGACGAGCGGGTCGCCCTCGTCCCGCGGTCCGACGATCCGCGCCATCCGCCGCAGCCCGTCCGCGGAGAGGTCGAGCGGGCTCTCCTCACCGAGCTCGTCGAGCGCCTTCAGGGCGTCGCCGGCGGCGATGAAGCTCAGGTACTCGAGCCCCGCCTGGCCGGGGAGCGCCGGCTGCAGCTCGCGCAGCACCGGCGTCAGCCGCTCCCAGCTCTTCACGAACAGCCCGCGCACCGGGTCCGGCTGGCCTGGCGCGGTGGGGGCGAGCGCCTCGAGGAGGTCGAGGCGCGCGTCGATGAGCACCGCGAAGAGCTCGGCGCGCGCCGGGTCGGCGTCGACGGCGACGCGCTTGATCACGTAGGTGAAGAACGCGTCCCACTGCTGCCACGAGCGCTCCCAGCGCGCGAGCTCCTCCGCCGTGAGCGCGGGCTCCGCGCCGCCCTCCCGCGGCAGCGCCGAGTCGGGCGCGGGCGCGCGGGGCGGCACCTCGAACGCGAGCACGCCGCGCACGCCGCCTTCCTCGGCGCCGATCGACGCGAGCCGCACCGAGTCCGCCACCGCCCGCGTCCACGCGGCGTCGTCCCGGGGCAGCACCGTGGTGAGCACCCCGCCGAGCTCGTGGAGCGCGCCGCGCAGGTCGAAGGTGACACCCGCGAGCCGCGGCGCGACGGTGTCCTTGGCGAGGTCCCAGAGCTTGCCGGCGATCCCCTTCTCGCCGTGCGCGTCGTAGATGTTCGAGTCGACGACCTCGAAGCGCACGATCGGCGCCTGGGGATCGATCACCGCCCTCTCGAACACCTCGAGCGTGCCGCTCCACTCGAGCGAGAACAGGCACCAGCCGAAGATCGGCGTGGCAGCGCGGGCTTCGGCCTTGCTCGTGACCTGGATGCGCCCGTCGACGGTGGCGAGGCGCGGCTCACTGAGCACCAGCGAGTTGCAGTCGTCCTCGTCCTGCCAGGCGTGCATCGACTCGCCGGGCTCGGTGTAGACCTGCTGGACGAGCCGCTGGCGCAGCAGGGCGTGATCGAAGAGGATGGGGACTCGAAGCTCGCGCGCGTGCGCGACGGCCGCCACCGAGGCGAGCAGCCAGCCGGCCAGCGCCCCACCCGTCACCTTCGGGATCCGATCCACACCGCCCTCCCATCGCCGAGCGCGGCGACTATAGCCCGATGATCGGCGGCCCCCGCGCGCAGCGGACCCTCGCCACGACCCTCGCGGTGGTGCTGGTGGCGGCGCTCGCGCTCGGCTTCCTCGAGGGGGTCGCGCAGCTCGCCGAGCGCCCGCGGGTGATCGGCACGATGACGTTCCCGTCCTCGAACGACGCCTACCGCCTGCACCGCCCGAGCGCGCCGCCGCTCGGCTACGAGCTCGTACCCGGGGTCACCTTCGGAGACGTCCACATCAACTCCCTCGGGCTGCGCGACGTGGAGCGCCCGGCGGCCAAGCCGGCGGGTGCCTTCCGCGTGCTGGTGCTCGGCGACTCGATCACCCTCGGCGCCGGACTTCCGCTCGAGAGCACTTATCCCAAGGTGATGGAGCGCGCGCTCGCGGGCTCCGCGCCAGGGGCCGCGAGCGCGATCGAGGTCTGGAACGCCGGGGTGATCGGCTACAACGCGGCGCAGCAGGCGGCGTGGTTCGAGCGCCACGGCGTGGCGCTCGCTCCCGATCTGGTGGTGGTCGGCTTCTGCCTCAACGACTTCGGCGCGAGCGAGGAGCAGCGCCTCGAGGGCGATCACTGGCGGGTCGACTTCGTGGCCCCCGAGCTGGTGCCGCTGGTGTTCGGCGGGGGATCGTTCGAGCGCGCCCTCGCGGCCCACTCGGCGCTGGCGCGGCGGCTGCTGC
Source organism: uncultured bacterium (assembly GCA_964392195.1). Classification (GTDB taxonomy): domain Bacteria; phylum JADJOY01; class JADJOY01; order JADJOY01; family JADJOY01; genus JADJOY01. The sequence continues at coordinate 4,193 of CAYMQR010000166.1, forward strand.
GCGCGCTGCCACACGACCCGGAGGTGCCGATCCTCGACCGACTCGATCAGGCGAACGGCGTCGCGTACGCGGCGATCGCCGCGCGCGCGCGGGAGATCGGCGCACGGCTCGCGATCGTGGTCCTCCCCTACCTCGACGCGGTGCCGCCCGACCTCGCGCTCGCGGGAGACCGGGTGCTCGCGATCGCCCGCGACCTCGCAGTCCCGGTCCTCGACTTGCGCCACGCCTTTGGCGATCCTCCGCCGCCCGCCTTGCGGATCCACCTCGACGATCCATGGCACCCGGGCGCCGAGGGCCACCGCCGCATCGGCGAGGCGATCGCCGCCTTCCTGGGCCAGCAGCACCTCCTGAGCGCGCCCCGATGAACGACGGTCCGCTGATCCGCCCCACGTTCACCGAGGCGCTGCGCTTCTGGGGGTGGCTCGGCGGCGTGAGCTTCGGCGGACCGGCGGGCCAGCTCGCGCTCATGCACGAGGAGCTGGTGACCCGGAGGCGCTGGATCGACGACCCGCGCTTCCTCCACGCGCTGAGCTTCTGCACGCTGCTGCCAGGCCCCGAGGCGCAGCAGCTCGCCACCTACTGCGGCTGGCTGCTCCACGGCACCCGCGGGGGCATCGTCGCGGGCGCGCTCTTCGTGCTGCCGTCGGTGGTGCTGCTGTGGGCGCTGAGCCTGGTGTACGCGCTCTACGGCAAGGTGCCGCTGGTGGCGGCGGTGTTCGACGGGCTCAAGCCGATGGTGCTCGCGATCGTCGCCCACGCGGTGCTGCGCATCGGCAAGAAGGCGCTGCCCAACCGGGTCGCGTGGGGGCTCGCGGCGGCGGCGTTCGTGCTCATCTACTTCGCGCACTTTCCGTTCCCGCTGATCGTCGGCGGCGCGGCGGCGATCGGCTTCTTCGGCGGACGCGCGCACCCGGAGCTCTTCGCCAGCAAGGACCCGCACGCCGCGGTTGCCGCGGGCGAGGTCGCGCTCGCGGCCCCGGTCGTGAAGAGCCCGTGGCGGCGCGCGCTGCGGGTCACGCTCGTGTGTGGTGTCCTGTGGTGGGCGCCGGTGGTGGTGTGCGGCCTCGTGTTCGGCTGGCACGGCACTCTCGTCAGCCTGGGCGTCTTCTTCAGCAAGGCGGCGATGGTCACGTTCGGCGGCGCCTACGCGGTGCTGCCGTACGTGGCGCAACAGGCCGTCGAGCACTTCGGCTGGCTCGCGCCCAGTCACATGATCGACGGCCTCGCGCTCGCAGAGACCACTCCCGGCCCGCTCATCATGGTGGTGCAGTTCGTCGGCTTCCTGGCGGCGTTCCACCATCCAGGGGCGCTGGCGCCGGTGGCCGCGGGGACGCTCGGCGCGCTCGTCACCACCTGGGTCACGTTCCTGCCGTGCTTCCTGTGGATCTTCGTCGGCGCCCCGCACGTCGAGGCGCTGCGTCAGGTCGCGAGCCTGCGCTCCGCGCTCACCGCCGTGACCGCTGCGGTGGTGGGAGTGATCCTCAACCTGGCGGTGTGGTTCGGCGTGCACACGATCTTCCCCGAAGGCGGCGGCACCGACGCCTTCGCCGCCGTGCTGGCGGCGGCGGCGTTCGCGGGCATGTCGCGCTGGAACTGGAGCTTGATGAAGGTGGTGGGCGCCGGTGCCGCGATCGGCCTCGCTCGCGGGCTGATGGGGGGCGGGTGGTGATGAGGCGACGAGCCGTTTCGCGGAGCCTCGTGGTGGCGGCGCTCGCGCTGGCAGCGGGCGCGACTGGCTGTGGCGACGACGCGAGTGAGCCGGCGGCGTCGGTCTACGACGGCACCTGGCGGGGCGAGACCTCGCAGGGCCGCGCCGTCGAGCTCGTGATCCTGCACGGGCGGATCGCGATCTTCGAGATCGGCTACCGGGTCTCCGGCGGCGCCGGCTGCAGCCGCGGCGGCGACGTGACGCTGACTCCCGACCCGGCGCAGAACTTCGTGCGCGACGGCGAGCTCGCGTTCACCACCGCGGTCGAGGGCATCACTCCCACCGACGGCACCGTGCTCACCATCGAGGGCCGCTTCGGTGACGAGACCCACCTCTCGGGCCGCATCGCCATCGACCGCGACCCGCCGTGCTCGAGCGAGTCGTACCTCTGGTCCGCGTCGCGCTGAGCCGCGCGCCCCGGCCGGGCCGGCCCCCTTGACGCGCCCGGCCGATTGGTAATACCAATTGGTACTACCAATTCGAGCCCGGACATGCCGACCCGCCGCCCCGCGAACCGCCCGCAGCCCGAGACGACGGTGGAGGCGGGCGTCTTCGACGCCCTCCTGGAGCGGATCCTCGACGGCACCTACGGCCCCGGCGCCCGACTGCCCCCGGAACGTGCGCTGGTGGCGGAGCTGGGCGCGAGCCGCATCCCGGTGCGCGGCGCGCTGGCACGGCTGGCGAGCCACGGCCTGGTCGAGGCCCGCCGCGGATCGGGCACGGTGGTCCGGCCGCGCCGGGACTGGTCGTTCGCGGTCCTTCCCCACCACGCGCGCCGCTGCGCGCGCGCCGGCGACGTCGAGGCCCTCACCACGCTGGTGAACGAGATCCTCGCGCTGCGCCGCTTCCTGATGATCGACGCGGCGTGCAGCACCAGCACCCGCTCCTCGCCCGGCGACCTGGACGGCGCGCGGGCGGCGATGGCGCTCGCGTGGAGCGCGCGCGGGTCGATCGGCGAGTTCGTGCGACTCGATCTGGAGAAGAGCCGCCGCCTGCTCGAGGCGCGGGGCGCGCTGTCGTCGCTGTGGCTGCTCAACACCGCGTCCGAGGCCTACCTGGACTTCGCGATCGCGCTCTCCTCGGAGGTGCTGGTGCCCGCCGACTACGTGCGCTTCCACCGCGGCTTCTTCGACGCGCTGGAGAAGGACGACACCGCGACCGCACGCACGCGCGCGGCCACGTTCCTCGACCGCCAGGACGCCGACACGCGGCGCTTCCTCGGCGCGGCCGCCGGGACGGCGCGCACCGGCCGGAGCGCGCGATGACGGCGTTCGCCGGACGCACGGCGATCGTCACCGGCGGCGCCTCGGGGATCGGCCGGGCGCTGAGCGCCGAGCTCGCGGCGCGGGGCGCGCGGGTGGTGCTGGCCGACCTCGACGGCGCCGCGGCCGAGGCCGCCGCCGCCGAGATCGCCGCGCGCGGCGGCGAGGCGGCCGCCGCGCCCCTCGACGTGACCGACGCCGCTCAGGTCGAGGACCTCGTCCAGCGGGTCCGGCGCGCCCACGGACGCCTCGACCTGATGTTCAACAACGCCGGCGTGAGCATGGTCGGCGAGGCCCGCGACCTCACCCTCGGCGCGTGGCGCCGGGTGCTCGACGTCAACCTGAACGGCGTGATCCACGGCACCCAGGCCGCGTATCCGGTCATGGTCGAGCAACGGGGCGGGCACATCGTCAACACCTCGTCCATCGCCGGGCTGGTCCCGCTCCCCCTCGGCATCGCCTACAACGCCTCCAAGTTCGCGGTGGTGGGCCTCTCGCTCACGCTGCGCGCCGAGGCCGAGGCGTTCGGCGTGCGGGTGAGCGTCGCGTGCCCGGGTTTCATCGACACCCCGCTCAAGCACTCGCTCGAGTACGTGAACATCGACAAGCAGGCCGCGATGCGCGAGCTGCCGTTCAGGCTGCGCCCGGCCGACGCGTGCGCGCGCGAGATCGTGCGCGGCGTCGCGCGCAACCGGGCCCTCATCGTGGTCACCCCGGAGGCGCGCGCGCTGTGGTACCTGAGCCGGCTCTCGCCGCGGCTGACGCTGGCCGTCGGCGCGATCGCCGCGCGGCGCGCCCGGAGGCTCAGGCTCCCGTGAAGCTGGGCGGCGCGCGCGGACCGCAGCTCACCGGGCCGTCGGGAGCGCGCCACGACTTCGCGGCGCTGTGGGACGCGCCGCGCGCGACGCTCGAGGAGCTCTTCCTGCGCGGCGCGACGCCGCGTGCCGCGGACGTCGCGGGGTGGGAATACCAGGGCCACAACCACGCCCGCATCGCCGCGGTGATCCGCGTGAGGCGCTTCACCAAGGTGTTCTCGCCGCTCGTGACGGCCGGCGCGCCGGACGCGCCGGTGGTCATCTCGGGCCACAACCTGTGGGTCCGGCAGGCGGGCGGCCCGCGCGATCGCTGGATCCCGCTCACGCGCGACGGCCGTCCCTGGCAGCACGGCAACTACGAGGTCGTGGCCGTCGACCCGGGCGGGGTCGATCGGCGCTATCCGCACGCGCTGCTCATCGACTACGGGCGCGGCTCGAACCCGTGGCAGCACCCGGCGCGGCTGCTGCGCGACTACGTCGTGCAGGTGTACGCGGACGATCCGACGCTCCTGGTCGGCAAGGCCTACGTCGCGCTCGGCTCGCTGCGCGTCCTGGCCGGACACTTCACGATGCAGCGGGTGGCGCCCGCGGGGAGCGAACCATGAGCGCGCGCCGCCGGCGCTGGTACTTCCGCGACAAGGTGGTGCTGCTCACCGGAGCGAACGGCGGGCTGGGCGCGGAGCTCGCGCGCAAGCTCGCCGAGGGCGGGGCGCGGGTGATCCTGAGCGACGTCGCGCGGCCCGCCCGCGGCGCGGATCCGCGGGCGCTCGCCTTCATCCCCGCCGACCTTCGGCGCAAGGACGCGCCGCGGAGGCTCGCGGCGCGCGCGCTCGGCGTGGCCGGCGAGCTCGACGTGCTGATCAACAACGCGGGGATCGCGACGATCGGGGACTTCGCCGACACCCCCGACGAGCGCTGGCAGGAGGTGCTCGAGGTGAACCTGCTGGCGCCGATGCGGCTGGCGCGGTGCGTGATCCCGCACATGGTCGCCAGGCGCTCGGGGCACATCGTCAACGTCTCGTCGATCGGCGGCCACGTCGCGCTGCCCAGGACGGCGCCCTACGTCGCGTCCAAGTGGGGGCTCAGGGGCTTCGGCGCCGCGCTCCACGCCGAGCTCGCCGAGCACCGCGTGCGGGTGACCAACGTCTACCCGTCGTTCACGCGCACGCCGATCCTCGCGTCCGAGCGCTTCGGGTTCACCTCCGCGCGGACCGAGCTGCCCGGGGCGCTCCTCGACGAGCCGGCGGCGGTGGTCGCCGCCGCGCTCGACGGCGTCGCGCGCGGCGAGCTGCACGTGTTCCCGAGCCTGCGCTCGCGCGCGCTCGGCGAGCTGACGCGCGTCGCTCCCGGCGCGGCGGCGGCGCTGACGCGGCACTTCTGGACGATCTTCGGGTGACGAGCGTGAAGAAG
>CAYMQR010000167.1:0-9368 GCA_964392195.1 uncultured bacterium
GCGGCAACACCAACGCCCCCACCATCATGATCGGCGAGAAGGCCGCCGCGCTCATCCGCGCGGCTGGCTGACGCCCGCGGTCACGCATCGCGGCGCTGCGCGGCCGCAACGGGTATGCCATGGGCGCGTAGGGGCGGCCGCGAGGCCGCCCGGGAGCGCGATCGATCGCCACACCGGTACCCGTCTCGTGCGGGATGAGCGGGGCTGCGCTCGATCGCCCAGATCGCCCGGCGGGAAATCGGGCGAGCTCGCGCTCGCCCCTACACCGGCGGGGCGGGGCGGGGCGGCCGTCGCGTGGGAGTGTAGGGGCGGGCCGTGAGGCCGCCCGGGATCGGGATCGATCGGCACACGCCCGTCCGTCTCGCGCGGGATCGCCGGGGCTGCGGTCGTGGCGCCGATCGCCGATCGGGAAATCGGGCGAGCTCGCGCTCGCCCCTACATGACGACGACGCGACCGCGCGTCCGTCGTGCGAGTCGTCCGGTATCGGTCGCCGTAGGGGTGGGGCCCGTCCCCGCCCGCGCCCCTCCCGGACACTCATGGACTACGGTCGTCGCGCTCAGGGTGCCGGGTAGAACTGCCTGGCCCAGCGGCGCAACAGGCCGATGGGGCCGTCGTCGGCGCACAGCATCGGCGAGGTGAGGTGCGCCTTGTTCTCCCAGATCGGCGTGTCCTCGGCGAGCTGCTTCTCGATGTCGGCGATGAGCGCCGCGCCCACGCCACGGGTGGCGCCGCGGCTGGGCAGCTTCTTCACGCTGAACGAGAACCACACGTCGACGTGCTCACCGTCGATCGGCACCACCGAGCTGAGCAGCAGCGTCTCGACGATGCCCTGGAAGCGCACCACGCCGAAGCCGAAGCCCCAGGCGTCGGACTCGATGGCGCCGTCCATCTCGCCCATCGGTGTCGCGAGCTTCATCTTCGAGCGCACCTTGAGCACCGGCCCGTCGGCCATGGCCTCCGACTCGGGCACGGTGAGCGTGCCGTGGACGTAGCGGAAGTGCGCGCGGTCGACGGCGTTCTCCGCCATCTCCTGGGGCTGGGTGCGGATCTTCCAGCGCCGCTTCTCGAACGGCGTCCACTCGTCGTGGCCCACCTCACCCACCGCCGGCACTTCCCAGCTCGGCGCGGCGCCGGTCTCGTCGTGGAACACCATCACCAGCCCGTTCACCTCGCGCACCGGCCACGCGCGCATCCGCGCCGCCGCCGGCGCCCGATCGCTGTACGGCACCTCGACGCAGCCGCCGTCGACACCCCACCGCCACGCGTGGAACGGGCAGCGCAGGCTCTCGCCCACCACCTCCCCGCCCACGCCGAGGTGCGCGCCGAGATGGACGCAGTGCGCGTCGAACACCCGCAGCGCGCCCGACTCGGTGCGGAAGAGCACCGCGTCGCGGCCGAAGTAGTGGAGCCGCTGGACGTGCCCGGGCGGTACCTCGTCGACGTACGCGACCTGGTACCAGCCGCTCGGGTACGGGTGGAACGGGAAGGCGCGCGTCATCCCTTTCCCGAGGCGGCGGCGCCCTTCAGGATCAGGTCGGCCGAGAACCGCATGTGCTCGACGACGTCGTTCTTGTCGCTCAAGCCCCCCGCCCAGCCCACCAGCGCCGCGAACCACACCTGCTGGAGCAGGTGCGCGACCGTGAACTCCGCCTCGCTCGGCTCGTCGACGCCATTCGCGCTCGGGGTGCCGCGCATCGCGTCGGTGATCATGCGCGTGATCCGCGAATGGAACGAGGCCACCTTGGCCATCGCCTCGACGTCCCCCGAGGCCACCGAGCGGATCACCGCGCGCGCCAGGTTGGGGCGGCTGGTGAGGAGCTTGGTGATCGCCTTGAAGAACGAGGTGATGCGATCGATGAGCTCGGCGTCGCGGATCGGCCTGGCGGCGAGCTGCTGCTCGAGGCGCTCGGCCTCCTGCTCGAGGGCGGCCACCAGGATGTCTTCCTTGCTGCGGAAGCGCCGGTAGAGCGTGCCGAGGGCGACCTCGGCGTGGGCGGCCACGTCGCGCAGGCGCACCGCCTCGAAGCCGCCGCGCTCGGCGAGCTCGATGGCGGTGGCGACGATCCGGTCGCTCGGCTCGGAGCGCCGCCGGTCGGCCTTGCCCCGGGCGGAGCGCGAGCCGCGCGACTTGGAGGACGCGGTGAGGGCCGCCGGGCGACGTGCTTTGGTTGCCATCGTGCTCAGACCTTCCCCTGCATCAGTTCCTTCACGACCAGCGAGCCGTACATCCACAAGGTGCGCAGCACGCACTTGTAGTCGACGGTCGAGAACACCGAATCGGCGAGCCCGAAGGGCACCATCGTCGGGATGGGACCGCGTGCGTACTCGAGCATCCAGCCGTGGTCCGGGATGCGATAGCCCTTCACCTTGTCCTTGCCGAGGTAGGCGTACTCGCCGGGCGTGTAGACGGTGCGCTGGGTCTCGCCCTCGACGTAGCACCACATCTCGCCCTCCATCATGAAGTCCCACACGTGGGTGGAGTAGCGCCCCGAGTGGCCTTCGGTGCCGATCGGCGTGCCGAAGAAGAGCAAGTACTCGCTGAGCGACGCGTGCAGCAGCGTCATCTGCCCCATCGCGCCGCCGGCGTTGTTGAAGATCCAGCGGATCTCGGGGTGGATGTGCTTCGGGTAGCGCTCGTAGAGCGCCGCGTGCACGGTGCGGAACATCTGATCGTGCGGTAGCCCGACGCCCTTCTCGGCGATCTCGGCCAGCACCTCGGGGTCGAACACGTGGCCCATGGAGCTCCTCGTCGTGGGTTCGGGGGTTCGCGCTCGCGGCGCGTCAACGCGCGAGCGGGGTCTCTCCGGTGGCGATCGCCTTGGCCCACTTGAAGTCGGGCTTGCCGCTCGGCTGGCGCACCAGCTCCTTCACCAGGTGGAGCTGGCGCGGCACCTTGTAGCCCGCGATCTTGGTGCGGCAGTGCGCGACCAGCTCGTCGAGCGTCGGCGCCTCGCCGGCGCGCGCCTGCACCACGGCGGCGACCCGCTGGCCCCAGCGCTCGTCGGGCACGCCCACGACGATGGCGTCGAACACCTTGTCGTGCGAGCGCAGCGCCGCCTCCACCTCCTCGGTGAAGATCTTCTCGCCGCCCGAGTTGATGCACACCGACTCGCGGCCGAAGAGCGTGATGGTGCCGTCGCCCTCGATCGACGCCATGTCGCCGGGCAGCACCCAGCGCTTGCCGCCGATCGTGAAGAACGTCTTGGCGGTCTTCTCGGGATCGTTCCAGTAGCCGAGCGGGATGTGGCCGCACTTGCCGAGCCGGCCGACCTTGCCCGAGCCCGGCTCGAGCGGCTCGAGGGTGACCGGGTCGAAGACGCCGGTGCGGTCGTCGACGCGGAAGCGCGGCGCGCCGCCCTCACCCGTGCCGGTGCCCTGGTGGCCGACCTCCGAGCCGCCGAAGCCGTCGAAGATCATCGCGTTGGGGAGCTGATCGAGGAACTGCTTCTTCACCGCCGCCGAGAACACGGCGCCGCCCGAGCCCACCACGAACAGCGTCGAGGTGTCGTACTTGCCCGGGTTGTCGGCGAGCTGCTCGGCGAGCGGCCGCGCCATCGCGTCACCGACCAGCGCGAACTGGTTGACCTTCTCCTCGCCGACGAGCCGCCAGATCTGGTCCGGGTCGAACTTCTTGCCGGTCGGGATGACGATCTTGTCGCCCGAGTAGAGCGCGATGAAGGCCGCCCACTGCGCCGAGCCGTGCATGAGCGGCGCCGCCGGGATCATGATGAACTGCGGCCGCGAGCAAGACTTGGGGCCGATCTCCTCGGGCTTCTCGAGCGGCGGGCCGCCGATGTTGCCGCCGCCGAGCGCCGCCATGAAGAGGTCTTCCTGGCGCCACATCACGCCCTTCGGCATGCCGGTGGTGCCGCCGGTGTAGAGCACGTAGAGGTCGTCGGCCGAGCGCTCGGCGAAGTCGCGCGCCGGCGACGAAGCAGCGAGCGCCGCCTCGTATTCGGTGGAGCCCATCGGCTCCACGTCGGCCGTCGAGCCGTCCTCGACGTGCAGGAACACGCTCAGATCGGGGAAGCCCTGCTTGACGGCCGCGATCTTGGGCGCGAACTCGCGGTGGAAGATCAGCGCCTTGAGGCCCGCGTCCTTGAACAGGTAGCGCAGTTCCTCCTCGACGTAGCGGTAGTTCACGTTGATGGGCACGGCGCGGATCTTGTGCGCCGCCAATGAGCCCTCGACGTATTCGGAGCCGTTGTAAAGATAGAGCCCGACGCGGTCGTCCTTGCCGACGCCGCGCGCCGCGAGGGCGTGGGCGAGGCGGTTCGATCGTTCCTCCGCCTGCTGGAACGTCAGGCGGCGCGGGCCGCACACGATCGCCTCGCGATCGGGCACGTGGTCGACGACGCATTCCCAGAGATCGGCGAGATTGAACTGCATCGAGAGGATCCTCCGGTGATCGGTTGAAGCTCAGCCGGCGGCGCGGGCGGGGGCGCGCTCGGCGCCCTCCTGGCCGGCGCCGGCGGCGAGCGAGGCGCCCAGACGCGCGAGCTGCACCTTGGCGCTGCCGAGGGTGAGCTCGATGTGTTTCGACAGCAGGTAGTAGCGGTGCAGCGGATAATCCATGTCGACGCCGATGCCGCCGTGGAGGTGCTGGGCCGCGTAGAGCGCGCGATGGCCGCCCTCCGCCGCCCAGAACTTCGCGATCATCAGCTCCTCGCTGGCCGGCAGCCCCTCGGCGAGCCGCCACGCCGCCTGCCACGCCGAAAGCCGCACCGCCTCGACGTCGACGAGGGCGTCGCCGGCGCGCTGCGCGACCGCCTGGAAGGTGGCGATCGGGCGGCCGAACTGGATGCGCGAGCTGGTGTATTCGGCCATCAGCCGGATGCCGCGCTCGGCGCACCCCGCCTCCATCACGCACAGCCCCGCGGTGGCGTGGTCGAGGATGAAGCCGAGGATCGCCGCGCCGCTGGTCGCGTCGCCGAGGACGTCGGCGTCGTCGACGTGGACGCCCGCGAGCGCAATGCGGTGGTGCGGCTCGCGGGTGGTGAGGATCTGCTGCTCGAGGGTGACGCCGGCGCCCTTGGGGTCGACGATCGCGACGATCACGCCGCCCTCCGGCGTGCTCGCCGGCACCAGCACCCGCGCCGCGTAGGCGAGGCACGGCACGCCGAGCTTCACACCGTCGAGCTTCCAGCCCTTCCCGTCGCGGCGCGCCGTGGTGGAGGGCTTCCGCGGGTCGGCGTGGACGCCCTCGAGGAGCGCCGCGCTCAGCACCGTCTCGCCGCTCGCCACGCCGGGCAGCCACTTCTCCCGCTGTCCGGGCGTGCCGAAGCGGTCGATCGGAAGCGCGCCCATGACGACCGCCGGGAGCAGCGGGATCGGCGCCACCGTGCGGCCGACCTGCTCGAGCAGGAGCGCGGTGGCGAGGAAGCTCATGTCGCCGCCGCCCACGTCGCTCCGGAGCGAGACGCCGAGCAACCCAGCCTTGGCGAGCTCCTCCCACAGCTTGCGGTGGAACCACTCAGCGCCCGCCTCCATCGCACGCAGGTCCTCGACCTTCACGCAGCCGTCGAAGATCTTCGCGGCGAGGTCCTTGAGCGCTAGCTCTTCTTCGCTGAACGAGAAATCCATCGTCACCGTCTCCGTGTTCGATTCCGCGCTCAGCGCTTGCTTCTCGGCATGGCCAGGCCCGCCATCGCGATCAGCTCGCGCTGGATCTCGTTGGTGCCGCCGCCGAAGGTGAGGATCAGCATCGCGCGGTACATGCGCTCCACGTGGCCGCGCACCAGCGCGCCCGGCGAGCCGCGCCGGATCAGCCCGTCCTCACCGAGCACCTCGAGGAGCAGCTGGTAGACCTCGATGTAGGTCTCGCTGCCGTAGACCTTCACGGTCGACGCCTCGGCGTAGTTCATGGGCTCGCCGCGGGTCACGTTCCAGAGCTGGCGCCAGTTGAGGAGCTTGAGGATCTCGATCTTGGAGCGCACCCGCGCCAGGTTGAGCTGCACCCAGCCCTCGTCGATGACGCGCTCGCCGTCGCTCTTGCGGGTGGTGCGCGCCCAATGAAGCGTCTCTTCATAGAGGCGCTCCATGAGCCCCACCGACATCAGCGAGATGCGCTCGTGGTTGAGCTGGTTCACGATCAGCGCCCAGCCCATCCCCTCGCCCGCCACGATCGCCGACGCCGGCACCCGCACGTCGTCGTAGTAGGTGGCGGTGGTGGTGACGTCGCCGACGGTGTGGATCGGCGTCCAGCGGAAGCCCGGGGCGTTGGTGGGCACGATGAAGATGGTGATGCCGTCGTGCTTGGGCGCCTCGGGGTCGGTGCGCGCCGCCAGCCACACGTAGTCGGCGAACTGGGCGAGGCTGGTGAATATCTTCTGGCCGTTGATGACCCACTCGCCGGTCTTCTCGTCCTTGACCGCGCGGGTCTTGAGCGAGGCGAGGTCGGTGCCCGCGCCGGGCTCGCTGTAGCCGATGCAGAAGTGGAGGTCGCCGCGCATGATGCGCGGCAGGTACTCGGCTTTCTGCGCCTCGCTGCCGTACATCATGATCGTCGGGCCGACGGTGCCGACCGTGAGCAGCGGGAACGGGTAGCCCGAGCGCTGGCACTCGTCGGCGAAGATGTATTGCTCGATCGCCGAGCGCCCCTGGCCGCCGTATTCGGTGGGCCAGCCGATCCCGAGCCAGCCGTCCCTGGCCATCTTCTTGAGGGCCTTCATGTACTCGGGACCGCCGCCCTCGGAGACCGCGACCTCGGCGGCCAGCTCGGGCGTCATCAGCTCGGTGAAGTACGCGCGCAGCTCGTCGCGCAGCGCCTCGTGCTCGGGTCTCAGGCCCACGTACATCGGTCGTCCTCGCAGGTGGCTTCGGATCGCGGGGCCGGCGCTCGGCGCGCGGCTCGGGAACGTGTTTCTGGCTTGGTTGGCGGGTGATCCGGGCTCCCGGACCAAAGTAGAACATGTTTCACTTCGGTGCTAGTATCGGGCCTCGAAGGGAAGTTGTCTACGTGCCGTGGAAGCGAGGAGCGGGCGATGCGAATCGTGATCGACTACGACCTGTGCGAGGCCAACGCCGTGTGCTGCCGCAAGGCTCCCGAGGTATTCCGCCTCGACGCGAACGACAACCTCCTCCTCAAGATCGAGAACCCCGACGAGTCGCTGCGCCCCAAGCTCGAGGCCGCCGTGCTCGGCTGCCCGAAGCGCGCGATCAAGCTCGTGGAGGAGTGAGCTCGCCCCCCTGCTCGTAGGGGCGGGCGCCAGCCCGCCCGCATCGTCGCGCCACGACCCGGCGCGTTTCCTGGAGCCCCGCCATGGACTTCCGCGATTCCCCGCAAGAAGCCGCGTTCCGCACCGAAGCGCGCGCGTTCCTCGAGAAGCGCGCGCCCACCGAGCGCTGGGACTACTACGCCGAGGACCTCGACGACGACCGGCTGGTGCGGCTCTCCAAGGCCTGGCAGCGCACGCTCTTCGACCACGGCTGGGGTGCGATCACCTGGCCCACCGACTTCGGCGGCAAGGGGCTCGGCCCCCTCGACCAGATCGTGTGGAACCAGGAGCTCGCGCGGGTCGGCCTCGGCGAGTCGATCTTCGTGGTCGGCATCGGCATGACCGGCCCCACGATCATGGGCCACGGCAACGACGAGCAGCGCGCCCGCTACCTGGCGCCGATGCTGCGCGGCGACGAGGTGTGGTGCCAGCTCTTCAGCGAGCCCGGCGCGGGCTCGGACCTGGCCGGCATCTCGACGCGCGCGGTGCGCGACGGTGACACCTGGGTGGTGAACGGCCAGAAGGTGTGGTGCTCGGGCGGCCACTTCGCCGACTTCGGCATCCTGCTCGCGCGCACCAACCCCGACGTGCCCAAGCACAAGGGCATCACCTACTTCCTCGTCGACATGAAGACCCCCGGCATCGAGGTGCGCCCGCTGCGCCAGATGACCGGCGGCCAGCACTTCACCGAGGTGTTCCTCAACGACGTGCGCATCCCCGACTCGGGCCGCCTCGGCCCCGAGGGCGGCGGCTGGGCGGCGGCCATGACCACGCTCATGAACGAGCGCATGGCGATGGGCGGGATCGAGCGCATGTTCAAGTTCGAGACCCTCGCCGAGCACGCGCGCGCCAACGCGAGCCGGCTCGACCCGGTGCTGCGCGACGACCTGGCGCGGCTCTACACCTGGGCCAAGACGCTCGAGCTCCTGAACGCGCGCGTCATCACCAAGATGGGCGCGGGCATGGACCCGACCTCCGAGGCGTCGGTGATGAAGCTCGGCATCGCGCGGGTGGTGAGCAAGGCCGCGGACCTCGGCCTCAAGCTCTCCGGGCCTGACGCGGTGCTGCGCCAGGGGCACTGGGTGAACCAGTTCCTGTTCGCGCCCGCCCTTCACATCGCCGGCGGCACCGACGAGATCCAGAAGAACGTCATGGCGGAGAACGTCCTCGGCCTGCCGCGCGAGGACCGCATCGACAAGAACGTCGCCTTCAAGGACCTGCCCCGCGGCGGCGTGCGGTAAGGCGATCGATTCGCCGGTCACCCCGCCGCGACTTGGTTGATGCGCGCGGCGAGCGCGAAGTCGCGGACGCTCAGCCCGTCGACGTCGTGGGTGCGCAGGTCGATCACGACGTGGCGGTAGACGTTCGACCACTCGGGGTGGTGGTCCATCCGCTCGGCCACCAGCGCCACCCGGGTCATGAACCCGAACGCCTCGACGAAGTCGCGGAACTCGAACGCGCGGTGGAGCTTGCCGTGCTCGATCGACCAGCCCGGCACCTCGACGAGCCGCGCGCGCGCCTCGTCGTCACTCAGCTTGGTGATCCCGCTCATCGCGCACCCCCTCGGCGCCGCAGTCTAACGATCTCGACGAGCGCGAGCGCCACGGCGAGCGGCGTGCACACCAGCGCCGCCTCGCTCGCGAGCACACTCCACCCGCGCGCGCTCACGAAGCGCGTGACGGAGATCGGCGAGACCGGGATCCCGCGCCTCAGCATTGGTCGCCGCCGCGGTGGCCCCACGGCGCCGCGTACGGCACGCCGAGGCGGAAGCCGACCACGTCCGCGTCGGGCCAAGCACGCGAGCGCCACCGCGGCGCCGTAGAGCGCCCGCGGCGCGCCCGCTCCGATGGCGAGGCGCGTGGCGCCCGCTGCGATGATCGCGAGGGTGATCAGCGAAGGCAGCGGTGAATCCTCCCCGCTCCGCCGCCGTCGAAGAGCCACCGAGCGGATGACTCCCCCGTCCCCGGACCCTCGATTACCTTCGGCGCGATCCCCGAAGATCGGAGAAACCCACCATGACCATCCGAACGAACCCGTCTCGCTTCCTGCGCCTCGCGACCGCGAGCCTCGTCGCCCTCGCCGTCGTCGCCGGCCTCGCCCGCGCCGAGGCGCCGGCGGCCGACGACGACAAGGGCGGCCCGTGCGCCGCC
>CAYMQR010000168.1:0-9366 GCA_964392195.1 uncultured bacterium
CCTGTGGAAACCCGATCTGCTGGACCTCGCGCGGCCGTTCGAGAGCCTCGAAAGCGGCGCCGTGCAGACGCTCGGCCTGGGGATCGGCCTGGTCTCCCTCGGGCTCACGGGCTGGGCCCAAGCGACGATGGGCGAAGCGTGGAAGATCGGCATCGACCGCAAAGGCGTTGCCGAGCTGGTGAAGCACGGCCCCTTCCGCTGGATCCGCAACCCGATCTACACCGGCATGATGGGCGCGAGCCTCGGGTTCTTCCTGTTGCTACCCTGTGATCCGTCGCTGGTGCTGGTGGTCCTGACCGTCTACGCGCTGCAGCTCCAGGCGCGCCTCGAGGAGGACTTCCTGCGCGACGAGCACGGCGACGCCTACGCCGCGTGGGTCGCGATCACCGGACGCTTCCTGCCCAGGCTCGGCGCGGGCTGACGCGCGCTCGGACGCGCGAGCCGCGCGGCCCCCGCGGCGGGGGCGTCGTCAGATCAGCGGCCGCGCGATCGCCAGCATCGCGTCGTGGAGGTGGCCGTTGGTCGCGAGGATCGCGCCACCGGCGACGTCGAACGCGCTGCCGTCGAGGTTGGTCACCCGTCCGCCGGCCTCGGCCACGATCAAGCTGCCCGCCGCCACGTCCCAAGGCTTCAGGTCGAGCTCCCAGAAGCCGTCGAGGCGGCCAGCCGCCACGAAGCACAGGTCGAGCGCGGCCGAGCCGTCGCGCCGCAGGCCCTGGCCGGCGGCGAGGAACGCTCGCAGGAGCCCCACCGTGGGCTCCGGGCGCTCGCGGATCGAGTAGGGGAAGCCGGTGACCAGGAGCGCGCTCGAGAGCTCGCGGACCGGCGAGACCCCGAGCGGCGCTCCGTTCAACGTCGCGCCGTGCCCGCGCCGCGCCGCGAACAGCTCGGCCCGGGAGGGCTCGTAGACCACGCCGAGCTCCACCTGGCCCGCTACCTCGAGCGCGATCGACACGCCGAACAGCGGATAACCGTGGGCGAAGTTGGTGGTGCCGTCGAGGGGATCGACGAGCCAGCGGGGCCGCCCGGCGCGCGCGGTTCCGCCGCCTTCCTCGGCGAGGATCGCGTGCTCGGGGAACGCCGCGCCGAGCCGGTCGACGATGAGCTCCTCGGACGCGCGATCCGCCTGGGTCACCAGATCGATGGTGCCCTTGTGCTCGATCGCGAGCTCACGACCGAAGTGGCGCATGAGCACCGCGCCGGCCTCGCGGGCGATCGCGATGGCGGTGGGGAGAGTCGAGTCCGGGACCATGCGGCGCGGGATACCGGCGCGCCCGCGGGGGTGTCAATCGGCGCAGGTGTGAGCGAGCGGCGGCGCTGCCGCGCCGACCGTCAGCGCTCGGTGACGTCTTCCGTGGCTGGCTCGGTGAGGAGCCGCTGCTCGACGAAGTCCACCTTCTGGCGGAGGCCGCGGTCGGTGAGGAGCTTCTTCTCGAGCGTGCCGAGCGAGTGGATCACCGACGAGTGGTTGCGGCCCACCAGGTCGCCGATGCTCTGCAGGCTCGCCGGCGTGTACTTGCGGCAGAAGTAGAGCACCACCTGGCGCGGGATCAGCACGTCGCGGCGCCGCGAGCGCGCCCGCAGCTGCGACGGCTCGATGCCCCACGCGCGCGCCACCGCCGCCATGATGCGCTCGGGCGTGAGCGAGGACGACGGACGCCGGCGGTACACCTTGAGCGCCTGCTCGGCGAGGTCGCGGGTGATCGGCTCGCCGGTGAGCGAGGCCAGCGCGAGGACGCGGTTCACCGCTCCCTCGAGGTCGCGGACGCTGACGGTGGCGACGGTGGCCACCATCTCGGCGACGCCGCTCGGCAAGGTCACGCCGCGCTCCAACGCGCGCCGCTCGACGATGGCGATGCGCGTATCGGGCTCGGGCGGGTCGATCTCCACCACCAGCCCGGCACCGAGCCGCGAGCGCAGCGGCTCGGCGAGGTCGGGGATGGACGAGGGCGCGCCGTTACCGGTCAGCACCACCTGCTTGCCGTCGGCGAACAGCTCGTCGAGGGCGTGGAAGAACTCGGACTGCGTGCGCTTCTTGCCGGCGAGGAACTGCACGTCGTCGATGACGAGCAGGTCGACGCTACGGCGGTAGCGGTCCTTGAAGCCGTCGATGCGTCCCTGGCCGAGGGCCGTCACCATGTCGGCGAGGAAGCGCTCGGCGGGCGCGAACGCCACCCGCGTGCGCGGCCTCAAGCGGATCGACTCGTTGACGATGGCGCACGCGAGGTGGGTCTTGCCGAGTCCCACGGGCGCGTTCAGGAAGAGCGGGTTGTAGCGGGTCTCGCGGTCCTCCACGATCGAGCGCGCCGCGGCGAACGCGAGCCGGTTGCTGGAGCCGACCACGAACCGATCGAACGTGAGCTGGCGTGCCGCGGGCGGCAGCGGATGGACCGCGCGCGACGGCAGGCTGGGCGCCGTGGCGGGGACCGCCTGGGTGGCGGCGCTCGCGCCGCCTCGGCCGCGCGAGATGACGTAGAGCGGCGGCGCGGGGCGCATCGCCGGCGCCCCCCCTTCGGTGACGCCGCCATCGCCCTCACCGAACGTCAGGACGAGCTGATACGGCGCGCCGCTGCGATCGGGCAGCGCCTGCTCGAGGGAGCGCAGGAAGTGCTCGCGTACCCAGTCGTGGGTGAACTGGTTGGGCGCGGAGACCACCACCCGAGCTTCGTCGAGCCGCACCGGCTTGAGCGGCCGCAACCACAGCTCGACGAGGTGCGGCGGCACCCGCGTCTCGAGGTTGGAAAGGGTCTGTTGCCAGATCTCTTCGACGTGGCTCATCGGGAGGGGGGACCTACGATTGTCGCGGGAGAGAAATGCTGGGATGAGACACGCGCATTATCCAGATCGGGGAAAAAGCAGCAACGCGAGCAGCGCCGTGTGTCGCGGAGGTGGCGCGCGCGTGACGCGGTGCGCGCGCGAACCCGGCGATTTTCGCGATTCCGCGCCGCCTGGTGCCCGGGAAACGCCGGGTTTGGCGGGTTTGCCGGGCTCGTCTCGAAGCGCAAATGATCTCGGCGGGTTATCGCTTTGCTCACGGGTAGTGCACAGCTTGTTCACAACGGTTTGGCCAATCCGTAGATCGATCTATCTCGATCGTTCGATCGAATAGTCGAAAAGGATCGAAATTCCTCGACCGGGGGGTGGGGCGAATTCCACAGCCTGAAAACGCCGCGCTGGACGTCGATCCGGACCCCGGCAAGCGGCTCGCCACCCCCCGATCCAGCGGCCTCGCTAGCCGCGACGGTCGCGGCGGCAGTGGCGCGCGGGAGCCAGCGCCGCGAGGCGCGGCGGCGCTCCGGCGCGGGCGTAGACTGCGCCGCCCTTCGGATCCGCCCGCGCCGCGCGCGGCGCTCGAAGTCAGCGAGATGAAATTCATGGACCTCTTCGGTGCATATCCGGCGTTCGCCACCCTCGGCGTGGTCACCTGCGTGCTGGTGCTCAAGATGATCGCGGTCGGTCTCGCGACCACGGCTCACCGCATGCGCCATCGGCGCTTCGCGACCCCGGAGGACCTGGCCCTCGTCCCTGGTGCCTCGACCGAGAGGCACGACGACATCGAGCGCACGCGCCGCGCTCACCCGCAACGACCTCGAGAACATCCCGCCGTTCCTGCTGGTGGCGCTGTTCTTCGCGCTCACCCGCCCCACGGCCACGGCCACCGCCGTCTACTTCTGGGGCTCCACCGCCGCGCGCATCGCGCACTCGGTGTTCTACCTACGCTCGCTCCAGCCCGTCCGGACGCTCTCCTGCACGATCGGGTGGATCGCGCTCGTCGCGATGTCCCTCCACACCTGGATCCGCTTGTGATCGCGCGGACGGCTCGCGCCGACCGCCTCCCTCACGCCGGCTTCGGCGGCGCGCCGACGCGGTCGACCGAGAACAGGAAGAGCGTCTCGCCGGCCATGATCTTGTCGCCGTTGCGAAGCGCGTACTCCTTGACCTCGGAGCCGTTCAGGAAGGTGCCGTTGGACGAGTCGAGGTCGCGCACCCGGAACTCGAGGTTGCGGTAGGAGACCTCGGTGTGACGCCGCGACATGGCGTCGTCGTCGATTCGTACGTCGGCCTGCTCGCCGCGTCCGATGACCGTGGTGCTCATGCTGAGCGGGAAGGCGCGGCCCTGCTCGGCGCCGCTGATCACCTTGAGCGTGGCGCGGATGTTGGGCGGGACCTTGAGATCGTCCGCGCCGATCGAGGGCTTGTCGTAGACGAAGGTCTTGTTTTCCATGACAGGTCCTCGCTGGGTGGCGTCCGCGCCGTGGGCTGCGCTGGGGCCGTGAACGGGCTGATTGAAGCACGCGTCGCGCGGACTCGCAACGCGCCCGCCAACCCGCCAGTCACGAAGCCGCCTGCTGCTGCCGCCGATCGTCGGCATCTCGGGGCGTGCTCGGCGTCCCCGGCGATCGACGTACTGTTCAGCACGCCAGCGCGCCTCGAGGTGAGCGTCCGCCCCGATCTGCTCGACGCTCGGCGGACTCGCTACGAAGTGTTCGTGAACAGCGCGGGCCAACGGCATGCGTCACGGCTGTTTCGTGCGCCCTCCGCTGCCGCGCGTTTCCTTGCGCGGTCCGGGGGGGCGGGCTAAATAGAGCGCACGATGACGATGAGCCCGCGTCCTCGCGCGCCCGCGCGCCGTCGCTCGCGGGCACGCGCTCGGCTCATCCCCGACGAACCCGGGTGGCGGGACGGAACGCCCGCCGCGAGCGCGCGGCGCGGCCCATCCCCGGCGCGTCGCCACCCTCCCGCGGCGCGCCAGCGGGCGCCGCGGATAGGCTGATCGTCGCTCCCGCCGTCGCCACCTTCCACGTCCCCTCCCCCATCGTCCATGGCGCCTCCGGCCGGTCCCGCGCCAGACTCGGCGCCACGATTCGGCCAGTACCGCATCCTGCGCAGCATCGCCGCGGGAGGCATGGGCGAGATCTTCCTCGCCAAGCGCGTCGGCCCGGGCGGCTTCGAGAAGGTCGTCGCGCTGAAGCGGATGCTGCCCCACCTGATGCGCGACGAGCGCTCGGTGGCGATGTTCCTGAACGAGGCCAAGCTCGCGGCCCAGCTCAACCACGCCAACGTCGTCCAGATCTACGACTTCGGGCGCCTCGGCGACACGTACTTCCTGTCGATGGAGTACGTGCACGGCCGCAACCTCCGCGACATCCTCGACCACGTGCTGCGCTCGGGGCGTTCGATGCCCGTCGAGCACGGCCTCGGCATCATCCGCGACGCAGCGGCGGGGCTCGGCTACGCCCACAACCGCTCGGCCTACGACGGCACGCCGCTCGAGATCATCCACCGCGACGTGTCGCCGCAGAACATCCTGGTGAGCTTCGAGGGCGAGGTGAAGATCACCGACTTCGGCATCGCCAAGGCGTCGCTGATCAGCACCGAGACCACCGCCGGCACGGTCAAGGGCAAGCTCTCGTACATGTCGCCCGAGCAGATCTCGGGCGAGGTCCTCGACCACCGCTCGGACCTGTTCTCGCTCGGCGTGATCCTGTTCGAGCTGCTCACCGGCCGCAAGCTCTTCCCCGACGACGTGAGCCTCCCGGAGACGATCGAGCGGATCCAGTCGGTCACCGTGCCGTTCCCGCGCGACATCAACCCCGAGATCCCGGTCGACGTCGAGGACCTGGTGCTGCGCGCGCTGGCGCGCTCGCGCAACGACCGCTTCCAGAGCGGGCGCGACATGGAGCGCGCCATCGCCGACGTGATGAACCGCCTCGGGCTGGTGTCGGGCACCCACGAGCGTGCGCGCTTCCTGCGCGAGCTGTTCGGAGACTCGGCGGCGCCGTCGGGCTTCGCGGGCGAGGGGACACCCTTCGCCGCAGGCCCGACGCCGTCGCCCGCGCCCGCGTCGCAGCGCCAGGTCAGCGCCGTGGCCGGACCGCTGCCGGGCAGCGAGCCCGCGTCGCTCGGCAAGCTGGTCGCGCTCCTCGCCGCGGTGGTGGCGCTGTTCGTCGGCGGCAGCGCGCTGTGGGAGCGGTTCGGTGCTGGCGCGGGCGACGCCCCCGCGGCGGTGCCCGCGCCCGGCGCGAAGCCGGCCGTGCCCAATCCGCCCCCCCCGCCCTCGACCCAGCCCGACCCGGCCTCGACCCCATCGCCCGTCACGGCGACCGCGGTCCCGGGCGACGCCGACCACGATCCCGCCAACCCGCAGCGCCGCGCCGTCGAGGTCACCTCGAGCCCGGCGGGCGCGGCGATCTGGGTCGACGGCGCGGACACCGGCCAGACCACGCCAGCGCGCGTCGACATCGCGGTGGGGCGGCGCTCGGTGCGGCTCGAGAAGGACGGCTACCAGCCGACCACGATCCCGGTCCAGGTCGCCGCGGCGGGCCCGGGTGTGGCCGCCGACGGCATCCTGGTGCCGAAGCCGGTCACGGTGCAGATCGCGACCGATCCGATCGGCGCGACCGTGAGCCTCGGCAACCAGACGTTCACGTCACCGCAGACCGTCACCCTCAAGCCGGGCCGCTACGCGGTGAAGGTGGAGAAGGCAGGCTTCCAGGCGGTCGAGTCGTTCGCGGTGATCGAGGCCGCGCGCGCCAACGTGCTGCGCTACGAGCTGCGCCGCGCGTCGCTCACCGGGCTGGTCTCGCTCAACTCGGACCCGTGGGCGATGGTCTACCAGGACGGCTCGAGCCAGCCGATCGGCCAGACGCCGGTGATCGGCTTCTCGACCAGCGCCGGCCCGCATCGGTTCCGGTTCGTGAACCCGCAGCAGGGTCTCGACGAGACCCGCTCCGTGGACGTCCTCGCCGACGACCACGTGCGCAAGAACTTCGAGTTCGCGGCCTCGGTGACCGTCGACCCCTCGGTCAAGCAGCTCTGGATCGACGGCCGCGCCGAGCCGCGGCGCAGCTTCAAGCTCTCGGTCGGAAGCCACACGGTGCGCGCGCAGCTCGCCGACGGCCGCGAGACCAACACCACCGTGCGCGTGCGGTCCGGTGAGGAGGTGCGGATCCCGTGAGTCTCGTGGGTGGGCGGAGAGCGGTGCGCGCGGCGTGGCTGCTCGTCGCGCTGGTGGCGGTGGCGTCGGGCGGCGCGGGCTGTGGCAACGAGGCGCCGCCGGGGCCGGCCAAGCTCGGGCAGGACGCGACCTTCCTGGTCCAGGTCGCGATGAACGAGTACCGCGCCGGACGCTACGAGGCGGCGCTCAGGAACCTCGAGCAGGCGCGTGCGAAGGCGCCCGGCAACCGCGACATCCAGTACCTGATGGGCGTGGTGCTGATCGAGCGTGGCGAATACGGCCGCGCGATCCAGGCGATCGACGAGGGGCTAGCCGGCGCGCCGAACGACCCGGAGCTCCTCAACGTCCGTGGCATCGCACACATGCGGAACCACGAGCTCGACGCCGCGGAGCGCGACTTCCAGGCGGCGCTCGCGCCCGAGCGCAAGTACGCCACCCCCGAGACCGCCCTCGCCAACCTCGCGGCCACCTACGTGCAACAGGGCCGCATCGACGACGGCGTGGCGACCTACTGGAAGGCGCTCGATCTCAAGCCGAGCGACGGCGTGCTGCGCACCGCGCTCTGCCAGACGTTGCTCGACGCGCGCCGCACCGACGTGGCGCTGCGCGAGTGCACCCGCGCGACCACCGACGCGCCCCAGTACGCGCCGGCGTTCGACGTCAAGGGCGACGTTCTGCACGCGCTGGGGAAGAAGAACGACGCGATCGCCTCCTACCAGAAGGCGTTCGAGCTCGCGCCGAAGGGCGATCAGAAGGAGAGCGTGCGGCGCAAGCTGATCGCGCTCGGCGCGAACGACCCGGTGCTCACCGGCAAGCGCAAGGACCGCTGGGAGCTGCCAGCCGCGCTGCCCGACGAGGTCGACCCGACCCTGCCGACGCCCTCGCCGCGCTGAAGCGCGTGGAGCGCCGTCGCTCCGTCGACCGCCCGGACGAGCTGGGTCGGCGACGGAGCAGGGGCGGAAGCCCCGTGACGCTCCATGCGCGCGGAGCCGCCGTCACACCTTCTGGTAGGTGCGGCCGCGCCAGGTGAGGCCGAGGCCGGCCACGGTGCGCACGATCGCGGCCACCCACATCACCGCGATCACCGTCGCGCCGAGCGGCTGGAGCCACAGCCCGCGCTCGTCGAGGCGCACTGTGAGGTCCATCGCGCGGCGCACGCTCTGGAGCGCCATGAGCTGGGCCAAGCCGAGGCCGAGGATCGCCGCCGCGGGCCGCCAATGGTGCGGCTCGGCGAGCGCCGCGCACGCGCCCTGGATCAGCGCCAGGAACGGCATCCACAGGAAGAGCGCGAGCGTCAGCATGATCGGCAGCATGATCACCGCGAGGGCCCTGCGGCCGTCGAGGATCAGCATGAAGTTCTTGACGAAGCCCTGGCGCAGGTCGTGGAGCGTGGGCCCGAAGCCCTTCGTCACCAGCTCGGGCGCGAGCAGCATGTGGAGCTTGAGGCCGAGCGACTTGATGCGCTTGGCGATGATCCAGTCCTCGCCGACGCGGGAGCGGATCGACTCGTAGCCGCCGATCCGGTCGAAGGCGGCGCGCCGGAAGAGCAGGAAGTAGCCAACCGCGTTGGCGTCTCGCGAGCGCGGGTCGTTGATCTTGTCGAGGCGGTAGCTCGGGATCAGGCCGAGCGCCGGTAGCACCGCGCGCTCCCAGAAGCTCGCCACCCGCACCCGCGGGAAGACCGTGAGGAGGTCGACCGCGTGCGACTCGGCCCACGCGACGGCCTCGGGGATGGCGCGCGGCTCGAGCTCGGTGTCGGCGTCGACGATCAGCAGGTAGGCGCCGCGCGCGGCGCCGGCGCCCTGGTGGATCGCCCAGTTCTTGCCCGTCCAGCCCTCGGGGCGCTGGATGCCGTCGACGACCCGTACCCGCGGATCGCGCGCGCCCACCTCGCGGGCGATTTCGCCGGTGCGATCGGTCGACTGGTCGTTGACCACCACGATCTCGAGCGCCGGATGCTCGGACGCCGTGAGCCGGGCGAGGCAGGCGCCCATGGTTGCTTCCTCGTCGCGCGCCGGCACCACCACGCTCACCAGCGGCGCGGGCGAGGGCAGCGCGAGCGGGCCGTGCGGCTCGAGGCGCGGGAAGAGCGCGCGATCGAGGATCCAGCGACGCGCGAGCCCGAGATAGCCGAGGAGCGACGCGCCGTGGGCGGCGATCCAGAACGTGGACGTGGCGGCATCCATGGCGGCCGCACCTTTTAGCCGCTCGCGGCGCCGCGCGGCCACGGTGCGGTCACGACTCGTGGTAGAGGCGGCCCTTCCAGTACATCTCTTTCTTGAGGAAGAAGCGCACCACCGATTCCCACTGCAGCTCGGCGAGGACTGCGGCGCCGAGCCAGAAGAGCCACGGGTGGATGCGATCGAGCTTCAGGATCACACCCACGAATCGTTGGCTCGTGGCGGCAG
>CAYMQR010000169.1:0-9355 GCA_964392195.1 uncultured bacterium
CAGCTTGAACACCTTCGGCGCGGCGCGCCCGTTCGCCTTGACGAAGTGAACGGCGAGGTCGACGAGCAGCTCCTGCGGCGCGCGCGCGGTGCTCGCCACCCGGAAGCCGATCCGCACCTCGCCGCCGATCGCCACGCGCCGGGGCCGGATCGTCACCGCCTCGACCGCGACCGCGGCGCGCGCGCCGAACCCGAGCAGCGCCAGCGCCGCTGGCTCGCCGCGCTTCACCGCGCTGCGCAGCGCGTGCTCCACCAGCGCGCGCCGCTCGGGCGACGGCGCGGGCTCCTCGCCGAGCCAGCGCGCGCACGTCGCGTGGGCGAGTACCGGGTGCACCTTGCCGAGGTCGTTCAGGCTGTTGGCGACGCTGCGGCGCACCAGCGTGGTGGGGTCGTCGCGCAGCAGCTCGAGCAGCGCGACCACGCGCTCGGGGTGCGCGTCGAGCCACGGCACGCGCCGCGCCCACGGCAGCCGGAGGCGCGTGCCCTCGGACACCAGCCGCCGCACGTGCGGGTCGGGATCGGCGGCCCACTCGCCGAGCACGGCGAGGGTGCGCTCGGGCTCGCGCGCGAGGTAGGGCCGGATGCTGAACTCCGCGGTGAAGCGCCGGGTCAGCTCGTGCTGGGCGCGCATCGAGAGCTCGAAGTGGTCGAGCCCGCGCTCGGCCACGAAGATCACGTGCGGCAGGTAGAAGAAGGGCTCCATGCCCGCGCCGACGAGCTCGTCGCTCGCGTGCTCGGGGCCGAGCGAGGCGAGCAGCACCTCGATCGCGTCGGGGTAGGCGGGCGGCAGGTGGCGGGCGAGCGCCGTCGCGATGTGCTCGGCGCGCGCGACCAGCTCGAGCGACTCGAGCCCCGCGCTCGCGTGCGCGGCGAACTCGCGCGCGGCGAAGCGCGGATGGACGCGCTCGATCGCGGCGGCGAGGCGCGCCACCACGTCGGCGGAGAAGAACGTCTTGAGCGGCTCGGCCATGGCGCCGGTGTAGCCGACGCGGCCCGAGATCGGCGCTAAGCCTGGAAAGGCCAGGCTCAGGCGCGTTCGACGACGCCGCGCTCCACCAGGCCCTGGAGGATCACGAGCGTGTCCTCCTCCTCGAGCGGTGATTCGCCGAGGAGGTCGCCGAGGGGCATGCCGCTCGAGGTGGTGGAGCACAGGCGCACGATCTCGGCCTCGCCCGGCGCGAGCACGCAAGGGGATGGCGTGGGAGCGCCTCGGCGGAAGGAACGGGCGGCGCCGCCCAGCGAGTGGAAGAGGGTCACGACGCGGTGCATGCGGTTGATGGTGTCGTTCATCGGTCTGCTCCCGGCGTCTCTTCTCGGTTCGGACCGAGAGCGTGGCGGGAGCAGTTGGAGCGCCGGTGACGACGGCGTGACGAGTGATCGCGCCGCGGGCTGGTGCGGGGGGATGCACGTCCGACCGCAGCGGTGGCGGTCGCGCCGCCGCACGCAGCAGCCGGCGATCAGTTGAACGGGTCAGGCCCCGCGCGGCGCACGCGAGAGCGCCGCACCTCGCGCGCTCGGCGGTAGCTCAGGATCGGGACGAACAACTGGATGCGCGCGCCCCGGAATGGCTCGAGGCTCTCCTCGAACACGCTGCGGATGGTGCGGTCGTCGACGGAGTCGCGGAACTAGGTGCGGAGGCGGACCAGCTCTCCGTCGAACTCGGGCGATACCGCCGTCGCGCAGCGGCGATCTCGCAGGCCCCCCGCCAGTCGCCCGGCCGGGCGGGCCAGCGCGCGGGTTCCTCGGACAGCGACCGGACCCGCGCCCATTCGAGGCTCGGCCCTCGAAAGGCGAATCGTGACGCCTCCGCCGCGCGGGCGCCGCGCGGGGGTCACCCGGGCGCGGCACCCTGCTCGCCGCTCGGGTGGAGCAGTCCTCACGACCCGGAGGCGCCGCCGCCACGGTGCCGTGACAGTCCCGTCACAAACGCACCGTTAACTGCGTCGCACACAACGAGCGACGAAAGCGAGAGGGAAAGACCATGAAGAAGGGCAAGATCTCGATCGCCGCGCTGGCGCTGGCCGCCGGCGTGGCTTCCTCGGCGGCGGGCGCGCTGCTCATCACCGGCGCCGGCGCCACGTTCCCGTACCCGATCTATTCGAAGTGGTTCTCCGAGTACAACAAGCTCAAGCCCGAGCTCCAGTTCAACTACCAGTCGATCGGCTCGGGTGGAGGCATCCAGCAGATCACCAACAAGACGGTCGACTTCGGCGCCTCCGACGCGCCCATGACCGACGCCGAGCTCGACAAGGCGCCGGGCGCGCTCCAGCACATCCCCACCGTGCTCGGCTCGGTGGTGGTCACGTACAACGCCCAGATCCCGTCCCTCAAGCTCTCGCCGGGGACGCTCGCTGGGATCTTCCTCGGCAAGATCACCAAGTGGAACGACGCGGCGATCGCCGCCGACAACGCCGGCACGACGCTTCCCGACGCCCCGATCGCGGTGGTGCGGCGCTCGGACGGCTCGGGCACCACGGCGGTCTTCACCGACTACCTCGCCAAGATCTCGGATGAGTGGAAGACCAAGGTGGGCGCCGGCAAGAGCGTGAGCTGGCCGGTCGGCCTCGGCGCCAAGGGCAACGAGGGCGTCACCGGTCTCGTGAAGCAGATGCCGGGCTCGATCGGCTACGTCGAGCTCGCCTACGCCAACCAGAACAAGCTCTCCAAGGCGGCCATCAAGAACGCCGCGGGCAAGTTCGTCGACCCGTCGATCGAGGCCACCTCGGCCGCGGCCGAGGGCGTCGAGATGCCGGCCGACTACCGCGTCTCGATCACCAACTCGAAGGCCGAGAACGCCTACCCGATCGCCTCGTTCACCTACCTGCTCGTCTACAAGGACCAGGGCGACGCCGAGAAGGGCACCGCGCTCGTCAACTTCCTGTGGTGGGCGATCCACGACGGCCAGAAGATGGCGCAGGCCCTCGACTACGCGCCGCTGCCCGCGGCGGTGGTGGCGAAGGTCGAGGCGACGCTCAAGTCGCTCACGGTGAACGGCAAGCCGGTGGCGCTCTGAGCCCAGGGCGGCGCGCCGCGCGCACACGCTCCGCCGGGCGCGCGCGGCGCCCCTCCCGCGGTA
This sequence comes from uncultured bacterium, assembly GCA_964392195.1. Classification (GTDB taxonomy): domain Bacteria; phylum JADJOY01; class JADJOY01; order JADJOY01; family JADJOY01; genus JADJOY01. The sequence continues at coordinate 3,076 of CAYMQR010000169.1, forward strand.
CCCTCCGATGTCCTCCGTGAACGCCATGTCGCACCCAGCTCTCGCTCGCCCCGCGGCGGAGGGTCCCTCTCCGCGGGGCGAGCCTCGTCATTCGCGAGCCCTCTCGGGAGATCGCGTGTGGGCCGGCGTGTCCGGCGCGCTCGGCGGCATGGTGCTGGTGGTCGGCGGTCTGATCGTGTGGTCGCTCGCCGACCTCGCGGTGCCCGCCGCCCACGCCCTCGGCATCCTCCAGTTCCTCGTCGGGAGCGAGTGGGACCCGATCGCCGAGCGCTTCGGCGCGCTGCCCTTCATCTACGGCACCGTGGTGACCAGCGTGCTCGCGATCCTGCTCGCGATGCCGATCGGGGTGGCGCTCGCGCTGTTCGTCTCCGACATGATCCCGGCGCGCTACCGCTCCCTGATCTCGTTCCCGGTCGAGACCCTCGCCAGCATCCCGAGCGTGGTGTTCGGGCTGTGGGGCCTGTTCGTGCTGGTGCCGATCCTGCGCGGCCACGTACAGCCGTTCCTGGGCCAGACGCTCGGCTTCCTGCCGCTCTTCCAGGGCCCGCCGATCGGTCTCGGGCTCATGGCGGGCGGCGTGATCCTCGCGATCATGATCCTGCCCACGATCGCGTCGGTGACGCTCGAGGTGCTCAAGACCGTGCCGCTCGCGCTGCGCGAGGGCGCGCTCGCGCTCGGCGCCACGCGCTGGGAAGTGATCCGCATGGTGGTGCTGCCGTACAGCCGCGCCGGAATCCTCGGCGCCGGCCTCCTCGGCCTCGGTCGTGCGCTCGGCGAGACCATGGCGGTCACGATGCTGATCGGGAACTCGCCCGAGATCCGCGCCTCGCTGTTCGCCCCCGGCTACTCGCTGCCGGCGGTGATCGCGAACGAGTTCGCCGAGGCCACCGGCGCGATCCACATGGGCGCCCTCGCCGGGCTCGGGCTGGTGCTGTTCGGCACCACCTTGCTCCTCAACTCGCTGGCGCGGCTCTTGATGAGCGCCGTGGGAAACACCGGACGCGTGGCGGTGTGAGCACCGCCGCGGGACCTTGACGGCGCTGGCGCCGGGAATCCGATCGATGCGCTCCGTCCGTGCTCGCAAGATCGTCAACGGGCTCGTCACGCTGCTGTGCGGCTCGTGCGTGCTCGCCGCGCTCGTCCCGCTGCTCTCGACGCTGTGGCTGGTGGTGTCGAACGGCGTCGCGGCTCTCTCCCTCGATTTCTTCACCCACCTGCCGGCGCCGGTCGGCGAGGCTGGCGGCGGGGTGGGGAACGCGATCCTCGGCACGGTGCTGATCGTGGGCATCGCGTGCGTGATCGGGCTGCCGTTCGGGATCGGCGCCGGCGTGTTCCTCGCCGAGCGCGGCGACGGGCGCTTCGGGCGGATGGTGCGGTTCACCGCCGAGGTGCTGGCGGGTGTGCCGTCGATCGTGGTCGGCATCGTGGCCTACGACATCGTGGTGAAGCCGATGGGCCACTTCTCGGCGCTCGCCGGCGGGGTGGCGCTCTCGCTGCTCATGGTGCCGACGCTCGCGCGCGGCACCGAGGAGCTGGTGCGGCTGGTGCCCAACACGCTGCGCGCGGCGGGCCTGGCGCTCGGCGTCCCGCAGTGGCGGACCAGCCTGTCGGTGGTGCTGCGCACCGCGCTGGGCGGGATCCTGACCGCCGTGATCCTCGCGATCGGGCGGGCCGCGGGCGAGACCGCGCCGCTGCTCTTCACCGCGCTCAACAACGCCTACTGGAACACCCGGCCGGACCAGCCGACCGCCACGCTCACGGTGCAGATGTTCAACTACGCGATCAGCCCCTACGAGGACTGGCACCAGAAGGCGTGGGCGACCGCGCTGGTGCTGCTCATGCTGATCGGCGGGCTGAACCTGCTGGCGCGCTTCCTGACCCGCAACAGCTACAAGGCGGGCTGAGCGGCGCCGCGGCGGTGGCGAGCGGCTGCAACAGGCTGCTATCGAAGAGCATCACCGACCGCCAGTGAAAATGATCACTTTCCGCCAGTGTGGAAAGTAACAAACCGCTATCCGATCGATCCGGATCGGGCGCGTTTTTGGGGGCGAAGAGGGCCTCCTTGCCCCCGAATCCCCCCGCCAACGCGCGGTATCGCGCGCTGCCAACCGCGGGACGCGCCGCCACCGCCGTCGCGACCCGCGCGCGCACGGCCGGGCCGGGGATTCGCGGCGATTCGCGCGGCTCGCGCAGGCTTGCGTGAAGCCAGTCGTCGCTGGAACGGTTCGTGCTTTGGCCTGCCCCGACCGCAAACCGGGGGGGCACATGGCGGCTGGATGGGATGGGCGGCGATCCGCGAACGCGGGTCGTCCGGCAGGCACGAGTTCGTTCACGGTGGTCGCGCTCGCGGCGCTGATCACCTTCACGGCTGCGTCCCGCTCGGCGGCGGCGACGCCGGCGCCGACGCAGTGGATCGCCAAGCAGTACACCGAGCTCCTCGGACGCGCGCCGACGGCGGCGGAGTGGAGCACGCAGCTCGGCTACTACGGCGCGGCGTCCACGCCGTGCAACGTCACCACGCTCGCGACGCTCGGTAAGAGCCTGGCGCGCTCTGCCGCGTTCAAGAACGCGTACCCGGAGAGCACGGCGCTCGGGAAGGCGGCGCGGGTCACGGCGCTGGTACGCGCCGTCTACAGCCACGACCCCAACACCAACGACTGGGCCGCCTACTACACGCCGTACGCGAACCGCTCCAAGACCTGGGACCAGGTGGTCGACGACATCTACGGCAACGGCGTCTTCGCGGCGTTCCTGCTGCCGTCGGTGTGCTCGGCCACCCAGGCGTCCTACGGTTTCGGCTATTCGGCGCCGCTCGACTTGAAGGGGCTCACCGGCGGCGGCGCGTCGCGCACCCAGGCCCAGCTCCAGGCGGCGATCGACGCCACCCCGAGCGGCGGCCGCGTCCAGCTCCAGCCCGGCGAGGTGATCCGGGTCGGCGGCGCAGCGAACGGCAACCAGGGGATCCGGATCAAGTCGGGCGTCGAGCTCTCGACCGCCACCAGCCCCACGCCCGCGAAGTACGCGCTCATGGGGCGCATCGTCCCGGCGGGGCTGGTGTGCAACACGTACCTCTGCAACGACGTCGGCGTGGTCACCCTCGCGCCCGGCGCGAGCCTCGAGAACGTATGGGTCGACGGGCAGGGCACCGACGCCACCACCAACTACAAGCTCGCCAACGTCGAGACCTCGGGCAGCGACGCCACGCTGCGCACCGACGTCCTCGACAACCGCATCACCCACCCGGGACGCGACGGCGTCGGCATCCGCGCGCGCGGCTTCTCGACCAGCGGCACCGCGTGCAGCAACGAGCGCATCCTGCGCAACCTGATCACCGGCTATCCGTCGCGCCACGAGCCCGACGGGCTCGCTCAGGCGCAGTGGGTGGACGGGATCGCGGTGCACTGCGAGCAGGCCACCGTGCAGAGCAACGTGATCGTCGACGTGAGCGATTCGGGCGTCACGCTGTATGGCGCCTACAACCGGAACCTCGCCGCGACCGCGGCGCAGCGCTCGACGGTCACCGGGAACACCGTGGTGAGCGCCGGGCTCGACGCGCGCGTGGCCTACGGCGCCGACCCGATCGGCGAGTGCCAGTCGCACCGCAGCGGCTGGGTCGTGCCGTGCCTCGACGCGCCCACCGAGCGCAGCTTCGCGGGCACGTCGATCGCCTCGAACACGTTCTGGAGCGGACCGCGCACCCACTTCGACGTGGGACTGCTGATCGGCGGCGCCCCCGAGTGGGGGAACCACCGCGTGCCGGGGCGGGGGGTGAGCGTCACCGGCAACACCACCGCCGGCGTCGGCGCGCGGGTGAACATGGGCGTGTCGGTGCTCGGCATGTTCGACGTCACGCTGACCGGCAACACGGCGAGCTACACCCTCGTCGACGGCAACCCGGGCGTGGTGGACGCCAAGTGCCCGCTGGTCGCCGTGGGAGTGGGCAGCTCGGCCAAGGCGTCGGTGCGCTCGGGCGCCCAGGCGTCGACGATCCACGACTCGGCGGACGGCTGCCTGGTGCCGGCGCCGCCCGCAGGCGGCCTCGAGCGGATCGTGCGCAAGGCCGACGGCAGCGGGTTCATGGGCGCCACCACCGGACGCACCTTCGTGCCGTGGGGCATGAACTACGACCAGCACATCGAGGAGTGGTGGAGCGCGGACTGGGCGCGGCTGGTCTCGGACTTCCGCGAGATGCGCCGCATGGGCGTCAACACGGTGCGGGTGCTGCTCGAGACGGTGAGGTTCCTCGACCCGCCCACCCCCGGCTACCCGAACGGCACGCCGAACGCGGCGGCGCTCGCGCAGCTCACGCGGCTGGTGCGCCTCGCCGAGCAGACCGGGCTCTACCTCGACGTCACCGGGCTGGGGATCGAGATCCCCGCGGCGCAGCAGCCCTGGTACGACGACCGCGACGAGAACGGCCGCTGGGCGGCGCAGGAGCGGTTCTGGATCAGCGTGGCGCAGGCGGTCGGCACGAGCCCCGCGGTGGCGTGGTTCGACCTCATGAACGAGCCGAGCGCGCAGGCCGGGCCGGCGGGCTCGTGGTGCGCGGGGCTGTTCGGTGGCTACTGCTACGTCCAGTACCTGACCGACGACGCCGCCGGCCGCACATCCGTGCAGATCGCGCGCGCGTGGATGACGCGCATGAAGACCGCGATCCGCGTGACGGCGGGCGACACGACCCACCTGATCTCGGTGGGGCTCTTGCCGTACGGCTACAGCGGCTTCCGTCCCAGCGACGTCACGGACCTCGAGGACTTCGGCACCGTGCACATGTATCCGCGCGCGGACGCGGCCGGCACGTCCACCAACGAGCTCCAGTCCGACATCGACAGCGTGAAGTCGTTCAAGCCCGCGGGTCAGCCGCTGGTGGTCGAGGAGATGCTCAACATGAACTGCAGCGAGAGCGACCTCGAGACCTTCGTGCTCGGGACGCGGCCCGAGGTGGGCGGCTGGCTCGGGCACTACATGACCAGGCCGCCGGCCGAGATCACACCGCCGCCGACGATCCCGGACGCGATCTTCCTCGACTACTACAAGATGTTCCTGCGCGTCGCGTTCCTGGTGAACCCGATCGGCACCGGCACGCTGCAGCCGTGAAGTCGTGTGCGTGGGGGCGGCGATCCCGGGGCTGCGCGCGGGATGCGCGGGCGCCAGCCGGGAAAACCGGCGAGCTCACTCTCCCCCCAACACACCCAAGGATGCGCCGATCGTGACGCCGGGCGGTTGGAGCGCGGCCGCTCCAGCGGGCGGGGGGCTTGAAAAGCCCCCCGATCAATCCGTATCCAGCTTGCCGAGGTGGCGGATGTCCTTGCCCTTGATCATGAACACCACCTGCTCGGCGAGGTTGGTGCCGTGGTCGCCCATGCGCTCGAGGTACTTGGCCACCGACTGGAGGTGGATGCCGCGGGTGATGGTGGTGCCGTCGGCGAGCATCACCCGCAGCAGCTCGCGGAAGGTCTGGTGGTAGAGCTCGTCGATCTCGTGGTCGCGCTCGATCACCTGCGCGGCCTTGTCGGCGTCGCCGGCGACGAACGCGTCGATGGCGTCGCGCACCATCGAGCGCACCAGCTGCGCCATGCGCTCGACGTCGACGTTGGCGCGCAGCTCGGGCTCGGCGGCCAGGTCGATGGCGCGCTCGCACAGGTTCACGGTGAGGTCGCCGATGCGCTCGAGGTCGGTGACCATCTTGAACGCCAGGGTGATGAAGCGCAGGTCCGAGCCGAGCGGCTGGCGCCGCGCCAGCACCCGCAGGCACAGGTCGTCGGTGTCGACCTCGGCGCGGTTCACCTTGTGGTCGGCCTCGATGGTGCGGCGCGCGAGCTCGGGGTCGCGCTCGACGAGCGCCCGCACCGCGTCGGTGATCATCTCCTCGACGCGCCCGGCCATGCGCAGCAGGCGGTGGCGGATCTCCTGGAGCTCGGCCTCGAACTCGCGGTCGGTGTGTCCCTTGCCCATCGTCGTCATCGTCGCTCCGCGCTCAGCCGAACTTGCCGGTGATGTAGTCCTCGGTGCGCTGGTCGCGCGGTGCCGTGAAGACCTGGTCTGTGTCGCCCCACTCGATCAGATCGCCGCTCAGGAAGAAGGCCGTCCGGTCGGAGACGCGGGTCGCCTGCTGCATGTTGTGGGTGACGATCACGATCGTGTAGCGGTGGCGCAGCTCGTGGATGAGGTCCTCGATGCGCGCCGTGGCGATCGGGTCGAGCGCCGAGCACGGCTCGTCCATCAGGATCACCTCGGGGTCGATCGCGATGGTGCGCGCGATGCACAATCGCTGCTGCTG
>CAYMQR010000170.1:0-9353 GCA_964392195.1 uncultured bacterium
TCGACGCCGAGCGCACGCTCTACGCCGCGGAGGACGCGCTGGTGCCGAGCGACGGAGCGGTCGGAATCGATCTGGTCGCGCTTTTCAAGGCGCTCGGCGGTTGCTGGGCCCCGGCCCTGGCCGCGGACTCCATGCCGCTCGGGGCTCAACGACCGAAGCGGATCCGCCACGGACCGAGTGCCGCCTCCACGATGATCCCACCGGTCATCTTGCTCACCCCGGCGACGCGGTCCTGGAAGTGGATCGGCACCTCCTCCATGGAGCAACCGGCCCGGGAAGCGCGGTGCAGGCTCTCCGCCTGGAACAGGTAGCCCGTTGCCTGGAATGCCTCGAGCCCCATTCGGCGAAGCGCGGACGCTCGGTAGGCCTTGAAGCCACCCATCGGGTCCGACACGTGCAGCCCGAGGATGGGCGCGACGTAGAGCGCGGCCCCGCGCGAGAGCAGCCAGCGCCGTCGCGGCCAGCCGGTGATGCGACTGGAGGGTAGGTAGCGCGAGCCGACCGCGATCTCCGCGCGAGCAAGGACCTCGAGAAGGCGCGGCACGTCGGCCGGCCGGTGGGAGTGGTCGGCGTCCATCTGGACGAGGCGGTCGTAGCCGCGCTCGAGCGCCCAGCGGAAGCCGTCGCGATAGGCCGTCCCGAGCCCCATGCGGCGCGGGCGCTCCAGCAGGTGGACGCGACTCGTCTCGCGGCCGAGCTCGCGCACCCGGTCAGCGGTGCCGTCGCGGGAGGAGTCGTCGACGACCAGGAGATCCACACCGTCCGGCAACGCGAGCAACTCGCGCGCCAGCGGCACGATGTTCTCGGCCTCGTCGAGCGTCGGGATGACGACGAGCGCCTTGCCGGCCGGGGCGCGCTCAGCCACCGCGCGGATCACCGTCGGCGGCGTGGACCGAGTCGAGGTCGTGAGCGCGGGCGCGCGCTCCTCTCGTGACCGTCATCGCAGGAATCGCCTCTCGTCGGTGCTCGTCTCGGGTGTCCCGCCGGTCATCGACTCGGGACGGTGGATCGGCACGTCGCCCCACCGCGCCGCGGCGGCCGGCGCGCTCGGATCGATGGCCGGAGCGAAGGGGAGCTCGCTGGCGTCGATCCAGAGTGCGGCGCCCCGGTGCCGCACGGCGACGCGAAGTGTGCCAGAAATCGCCGGTAGAACGAAACCTTCCGAGCGGGGCCACGGATGGGACGCCGGCGCGCCCGCGCAGGTGCTGGAGTGGACCCGTCGCTCGCCGAGCCGGACCTCGTCGACGCAGCCGTTGGTGGTGACGATCCACGTCGACGGCGCGCTCGACGAGGAGAGGGATCGGCCGGCGCGTAGCCCCGCCTCCTCGGCCGTGGTCCGTCCGCTCCACGGCAGGCCGGTCCGCAACGGCACCGAATCGCCCACGCGGAGCTCGAAGGGCTCGCGGAGCGCGGACGTGTGAGCGGCCAGCACCGGAAACGGACCGTCCACCACCCGCGGCGCGTGCGCGTCGTCGACGGCCGCGCCGCCGAGCCAGCGTCGATCGACGACGGTGAAGACGAGGGATGGCCGCGGCGGATGAGCCAGCTCGCTCACGGTGCGCGGCGCGTATTCCTCGATCAGGTAACGCACGCCGTATCGCGAGTCGTCGAGCCCCGGCATGCGCAGGCGCTCGTTCGAGTCCCAGCGCAGCCCGGCGTCGACGGTGAGCGCGCGGGCGAGCGACGTCTGGGTGGCGAGGGGCAGCCCGCCGGCCAGCCAGCGGCCGTCGACGACCGCCTCCTGGAAGCGCCAGGTGTGCGCGCCGAGCGCGGCGGCGAGGGCCAGCACCACGGCGGCCGCCGCGCCGCGAGCGGCCGCCCCCCGGCGCGCCACCGTCTCGATCGCGATCGTGACGAGGACCGCCGCCACCGGCGCCGACGCGATCACGTGGCGATGGTAGAGCTCGTGGCCGAAGCGCGTGAGCAGCAGCGGCGCTGCGAGGAATGCGTAGGCGAGCGGCAGACTCGCGAGCGCCTCGCGTCGGCGCTCGCCGCCGGCTCGGAGGTGACGAACGCGCGTGAGCGCCGCCGCCGCGCCCAGGGCCACCAACGCCGGCATCAGCGCGCCGACGATTCCCTCGCCCGGTACAGGGACGTACGGATCATGGGGGAGGGCGTCGAGGGTGTGAAGCGCGAAGCGGATCCCGTCGAGGTTGGGGAAGGGAACCTCGGGCGCTCGCGCTTGACCGCCCATCGCGGCGCGAAGGAACAGGCCCAGATCGCGGAACCCGTCGTGGAGCTGGCCCCACAGGTAGGGCCCGAGGACCACCGCCGAGAGCCCGCATCCCACCACGCTCCAGGCGAGCGCCTGTCGCCAGCGCCCGCGCGCGCCAGCGAGGGCGAAGAGCGGCAAGGGGGCGAGCGCCCAGCTACTGGCGTGGACCTGGACGAGGAACGCCACCGAGGGCAGCGCGGCCGCCAGCCACGCCATGCGCCCGGCGGCCGCGGCCTCGAGCGTGGCGAGAACCAGCAGCGCTGCGACCGGCGGCACGAACGCGAAGTTCACCATCTCACGGGCCACGAACACGGGGTACGGCGCGACCGCGAAAAGCAACCCGGCGAGCGCTCCGGTGCCCCGGCCGACGAAGCGCTCCGCAGTACGGATGACGAGCGCCAGCGCGCCGACGTGGAGGAGCGCGAGGAACGCGACCACCGCCTCGGGGAGGCCGTCGGCCAGCCAGAACGCCGGCGCAGCCAGGTAGAAATGGGGCGGCCCGAGGTGTCCCCACTGCCAGAAGCCCGGACCGATGTCGGGACCGAGCGTCGGCCAGTGGCCGTACCGCACCAGGTTGCGCAGCGCGCCGAGGAAGTTGGCCTGGTCGGAGGTGAAGCGCGTCCACGACAGCTCGCGGAGCCTCAGCCACCCGCCGAGCACGACCACCGTGGCGTTGGCGAACGAGAGCCCCGCGCGCGAGGCGCGATTCATCGCATCGATTCCTTGCGGCGGTGCGAAGCGGATCTCGGGCATGGTCGGTCGGGCCGAGTGTCCGGGTGGGGCGCGCGAGCCGGCGCGCGGCTCACCCGGACTGAGGGCGCCGCGCTCTGCGGACCGCGGCGCCGACGGCGCAGGCCGCGATCCTACACGCGCGGGGCGCCGACGCGGCGCAGGTATCGTGAGACCAGGTCGGCGCGGCCGATCTGGCGCAGGTAGGAGACGATCTCGTCGTCGCTGATCGTGGGGTGGCGCTGGTTCGGGCAGTACTTGCAGGGCCCGAAGTCGAAGTCACCCACGACGTGCTTGATGCGGTACTCGACGACCTTGCCCTTGGTCCACAGGTCGAGGAAGTCGTCGGTCTTGAGGTTGCCGATCTTGAGCTCGAGCCCGGAGTCGTGGCAGCACGGCGCGACGTCGCCGTTCTGCGCCACCATCGGCGACTTCCAGAGCGCCGGGCACGGGCGGCGCACGGTGCTGGCGCCGACCTGCTCGTCGCTCTGGACGATGCGCTCCTTGCGCTCGGCCACCTCGGCTGCGATCAGTCCGAGCTCGAGCGCCACCTGGCGGTGCCGCTCCTCGTCGGCCGCGGGGTCCTCGCCGATGAACTTGTCGAAGAAGATGCACGGCTTCACGATCGGCGGCTGGTAGTCGTAGTTCACCTGGTAGTCGACGCCGAGCTCCTCGTAGAAGCGCGACCACCGCTCGAGAAACGGCTTCGCCTCGTGGAAGTTCTCCTCCATCACGATGAACTTGAGGATCGGCAGCGGGAAGCGGTTGCCGCGCTCGAGCTGCCGCCGCACGAAGTGGCGGCAGTTCTCCTCGACGCGCGCCAGCCGGTCCTTCTTCTTGATCCGCGCGTACACCTCGGGCGTGGTCGCGTCGATCGACATCACGAGGCCCCAGAAGGTGTTGGGGTTGATGTCCGGACGGTTGGCGACGTCGAGGATCGCCTCGGTGGCCTCGGGGGTCAGCGACGTGGCGTTGGTGTTGATGGAGAACGCGTCGAAGAGCGAGTTGTTCGAGTTCAGGTCGAACGCGTAGCGCAGCATCCGCGGGAACTCGGGGTGGAGCAGCGACTCCCCGACCCAGATCGGCGAGAGCCCGTGGAGGTGGACGCCGCCGCGCTTGAGGTCACCGAGGATCTTCTCCCAGGTCTCGACCGGCAGGAACCCCTTGGCCATGAAGTGCGGCAGCTCGCGCAGCACCTGGTCGCACATGCGGCACGCCAGGTCGCAGTGGTCGGTCATCTCGACGCACAGGAACGTGTCGGCGTTGATCGAGGGTGGCGGCTCGACGCCCGGGTCGAGCGAGACCGGGCGCGGGGCGAGCAGCTTCCTGGCGCCGTCGCGGACCGCGCTGGCCCAGCGGTTCACGAGCGGACCCGCGCCGGTGAGCGCGGCGGAGAGGGACGAGAAGGCCATGGCTCGGGCTCCGCTCACGCCTGTGCGAGCTGACGCTCGTAGAACTCTTCCAGCTCGCTACCGGCCTGGTTCTCTTCCATGCCCAGCCAGCGCACCACCTTGCGGAAGATCAGCATGTTGCGCTCGCGTTTGTCGCGGGTGTTCTTGCCGTCCTTCGTCTCCCAGTTGTGGAGGAAGGGGTAGGTGTAGTCGTTGCAGTAGTCGAGCTCGGGCGGGAAGGTGAGCTTCTCGGGAAGCACGATCCCGTACTTGTCGAGGTCCTTCCACAGCGGCGACCCGCGCATCAGCAGCAGGCTGCCGACGTGGACCTCCTTCAGGCAGTGGCGGTGCTGCGCCACGAACATCATGCACTGCAGGTAGTCCCACAGCGTCTCGGTGGGCGGCCCCAGGATGAGGCTGACCGAGAAGCGGATGCCGGCGCGGTGGCCGTTGCGCATCGCGGTCGAGTAGTCCTCGATCTTGAGGCTCTTGTGCATCAGGTCGAGCATGCGCTGACTGCCGTGCTCGAGCCCGTAGTGAATGTTGCGGCAACCCGCGTGGTAGAGCTTGCGCAAGAGCTCGGGCTTCATCATCGGCCGCACCCGCGCGTTGCCGCTCCAGTGGAACGGCGAGCCCTGCGCGACGAGCTGGTCGCACATCGCCTCGACCTGGCGAAGATTGCCGTTGAAGATCAGGTCGTTGAAGTAGAAGCGATTGGCGCCGTAGCGGGTGCGGTGGTGGTTCATCTCCGCGACGATGTTGTCGGCCGTGCGGAACCGCATCGCCTCCCAGAAGATCCAGTCGATGCAGAACGAGCACTTCGCCACGCAGCCGCGGCTCAGCGTCATCGGCAGCTCTTCGAACTTGTACAGGTACTTCTCGGGGTAGAAGTCCGAGAAATCCGGGAACGCCAGGCTGTCGAGGGGCCGCACCAGCTCGGCGTCGCCGCCGTCCACGATCTCGCCGCTCGGCGTGCGGATCAGCACCCCGGGGATGGCGCGCAGCTCGTCGTGCTCCTCGAGCGTGACCACCAGGCGGCGCAGCGTCTCTTCGCCCTCGCCGGGGATCACGGCGTCCACCCAGCCGGTCTTGAGGAAGAAGTTCTCGTTGGTGCCGCGCAGGCAGTTGGGCCCGCCGAACACGATCGGCAGCTCGGGCCGACGCTTCTTCAGCTCGCGGCAGGTGGCGAGCGCGAAGAGGGTCGTATTGGCCATCGCGGTGAAGCCGACGATCCCAGGGTCGCTCTCGAGGATCCGGTCCGCCCACAAGGCACTCTTCGCGTTGACGAGATCGAAGATCTCGCGCGTCTCGTCCATCGCGAACGGGAAGTACTCGGGGTAGAGGATGGAGAAGAAGTGGTAGTCCATCCAGATCTTGTAGGCGCCCTCGTTCCACAGATCGCGGTGCTTGGGGTCGATCTCGTGGAAGAGCTCGATGTTGAAGTCGAAGGCGCGGCAGTCGTGGCCGTGCTTGCGCAGGTGCGCTAGCAGGTACGGGATCCCGAGCGGGGGCTTCTCCGCCGCCCAGGTCGGGCACTGCACCAAGATCACGCGACGGCGTTGGGCCATCCCTGTCCTCGCTCGGAGTTCGACGGTCTCGCGGGGGGCGGCGTCGATGGCGCGTGGCCGGGGCGACCCTCGGCGTTGGCGCGGGCGCGGCTCAATTGCGCAGCGCCTCGCCGACGAAGGTCCGCACCACGCCGCTCACCTGCTTGGCGAGCTGGTTGACGTCGGTCTTCTGGTAGCAGAGGTAGAGGCACTGGGTCTCGCACCGGGCGATGCGCTCGCGCGCCTCGCGGTAGGCCTGCGAGTGCCAGAGCTCGAGGAGCGGCACGTCCTTGAGGCTCACGCCGTGCGGGCCATAGCCGCAGATGTCGATGGTGCCGTTGGGCGAGATGATCAGGTTGTCGTAGCCCGCGAGGCAGTTGCCGAGGTGGAACTTGCCGTGGTTGACGAGCTTCTCGGTGTAGTAGCGCGGCAACGTGTCGAAGTATTCCGGGCCGTTCCAGATCTTGGCGCCCGCGGCGCGCATCTCGAGGAGCTTCGCGAGCACACCCTTGAACTCCTCGAGCTCGTCGAGCGGGACGAGGAGGTGCGGATAATCGCCGCTCACGGCCTGGTACATGATGCAGCCCACGCCGCAGTCGGTCAGCAGCTCGCACACCGCCGGCAGCTCGCGCCAGTTGTCCTTCTGCACCACCGTGGTGGTGTTGGTCGAGAGGCGCGGGTAGGCCTTCTTGAGGGCGTCGAACTGGCGCAGCGTGCGCACGACCTTGTCGAACGAGCCGACCTTGCCGCGGATCTTGTCGTGGGTGTCGGCGCAGGCGCCGTCTAGGGACGACGTGAAGTTGGTGAGGCCTGCGTCCGCGACGGTCTTGGCGAGGTCCTCGTTCCAGGCGAGCGAGTTCGACACCACCGTGGTGTTGAAGCCTTTGTCCGCCGCGTGGCGGATCAGCGCCAGGAGGTCGTGCTTGCGCAGCAAGACCTCGCCGCCCGAGAAGATCAGGTTGCGAACGCCCCAATCGTCGAGCTGGTCGATGATGCTCGCGAACTGCTCGCGGGTCATCTCGTCGCGCTTGGCGACGATGTAGCCGCCACCCTCCGGGTTGACCCCGACGCTGCCGCACTCGCACATGTGGCAGGTGAGGTTGCAGCCGTGGGTGAGCAGGAAGGTGACGTTCTCGGGCTTGGTGAGGGGGCGGTCGATCCGGAACGCGACGGAGTTGAGCAGGTTCTGCTTGGCGCGCCGGAACTCGTAGACCTCGTTGAGGTTCTTCCAGAGTCCCATCGAGCTTCAGGCTCCTCGAGCCACCGGGGGCCTTCGCCCGGGGGCATGTCCGGCTGCGCGAGGATCGCGGGACCCGATGCTCGGGGCGCTCGCCGCTCGGGCTCGCGCCGATCCTTGGGGGGACTTCCGGACCACCTGGCGCGGCACCGGAAGGTGCGAAATGGGTACCACGCGATTTCCGCGGGTGTCAAAGAAACGAGAGCGCAAACGGCCACATGCGGCCGATCGGCGTCGCTCGCGCGGGGCTGGGCGGGTGGTCACGCGAGCGCCCTCGGGGCATCGCCGCCGAGCGGCGCGCCCGGCTCGCCCGACCAGCCCGCGCCGCCGAGATGGCCGCCCTGCGGGCCGGCGGGTGGGAGGGTGCCGCCACGGACGACCGCCGGGCTCGCGGTGGCGGAGCCGGAGGGGCGCGCGGCGGCTCGCACGTAGCGCCGGTTGAGGAGCGAATCGAAGAGCATCGCCTCGATCGGGAAAGCCGCGATCAGGTGGCGGATCCTCAGGCGCGCGAGCGGGCGGTAGAGCGCGCCGACGATCCGGAGCGGCCACCCGCCGGGACCGGAGCCGGCGCGCTCGCGCACCTTGCCGTCGACGAACAGCGACGCGAGGAAGAGGCTGCGCAGCAGGTCCCGGCGCCCGGCATCGAGCCACGGCACCGTCCGCATCCAGTCCTCGGGGTTGGTGCGCTGCCAGTCCTCGAGGCGCGCCGGGAGCGGATAGCCCGCCTCCTCGACCGCGCTCGCGTAGCGAGTGCCGGGGTAGGGCACCGCCGCCTGGAACGACTGCACGGTCGCGCGCGGGTTCTCGTCGAGCAGCCCGAGCGCCAGCCGGGTGGTGGCGCGAAGGTCGGCGAGCTCCTCGCCGAGGAACCCGGTCATGATGTTGAAGTTGGCGTGGATGCCGGCGCGCCCGAGGCGGCGGTTCACCTCGTGCAGCTCGGCGACGTCGAGGCGCTTGTCGTAGGTCGCCCGCAACCGCTCCGAGCCGGTCTCGACGCCCATCGCCACCCAGTCGCAGCCGGAGCGGCGGATGGTGGCGAGCTCGGCGTCGCTCAGCCGGGCGAGGTCGTGGACGCAGCCCTCGCAGCGCCACGTGAGCCGCAGGTCGCCGTCCAGGAGCGTCTCCGCGAGGGCGACCGGCCGCTTGGTGTCGGTGAAGAAGCTGTCGTCGACGAAGTAGAGCGTCGACACGTCCCAGAACGAGCGCAGGTGGCGCAGGTGCTCGACGATCTTCTCGGCCTTGAAGGGGCGCCAGCGGGCGTCGTGGAAGCGCTCGTTGTAGCAATAGTGACAGGTCCACGGGCAGCCGCGGCCGGTCTCGAAGAAGCCCGCGCGCTCCGCGCCGAGCGCCGAGCGGCCCTCGTAGTCGGCGAAGCGCACCAGCTCGTAGGGGAGCGGGGTGAGCGCGTTGAGGCTCACCACGGGCCGCGCGCCGGTGTGCACGAGCTCGCCGTCGCGACGGAGCCACAGGCCCGGCACGCGCGTGAGGTCCGGAGAGGGTGCACCGAGCGCCTCGACGAGGTCGCGGAACGTCTCCTCGCCTTCGCCCTGCACCACCACGTCGACGGCGGTGTTGGCGAGGGTCTGCGCCGGCAGCAGGCTCGGGTGGACGCCGCCCCACACGATCGGCACGTGAGGCGCCACGCGGCGTGCGATCGCCGCCGCCTCGAGCGCGAAGGTGATCGGCCGCCCGGTCTTGACGGTGATGCCGAGGCATCGGGGGCCGGTCGCGAGCGCCGCGGCCAGCCGCTCACGCCAGCCCGGCACGCGCCCATCGACCAGCTCGACCGAGTGGCGCGGCGCCACGTGGCGCGCCACCGCGAGCAGCGAGATCGGGACGTCCCGGACGAAGTACTCCCAGTACCCGAGGGCGGGCTGGAAGAGGACGACCTCGGGCATGGATCCGGCGCGTGAAGGGCGGAAGAGGCGCGCGACGAGCGGGGTGTCGCATCTTAGGCGGCGCGTCCGGCGGGGGTCAAAGCGGCGGTCGGGCCCGCCGCGGAGAGCGGCGGTGGTACGCAAACGCTTGCGTCCTCGCGGGGTGCCGGTAGAGGATGGCGCGGCTCGGCTCCCGGACGTCCGGGGGCCACCATCACGGAGGCGCCAAGGGATGAAGCGGGATCGAGTCGGTTCGGGGGTTCGCATCGTGTTGGCGGGGTTGATCGGCTGGGGCGTGTCGGGTCTCGCCGCGGCGCAGGACGGCTCGGCGCCCGCTGCGCCGGCGAGGACGCTCCA
>CAYMQR010000171.1:0-9308 GCA_964392195.1 uncultured bacterium
GGTCGATCTCGCCAGCGCCACCGCGTGGCTCGAGGAGCACAACCGCGGCGGCCTGCCGGCCGAGCGCCTGGTGCTCGCGCCGCTGCTGCTCGAGGCGGTGGCGCTGGCGCTGCGTGAGTTCGGCGATCTCAACGGCTTCTGGCTGGAGGACGGCTTCCATCCGGGGGCGGGCATCCATCTCGGCGTGGCGGTGGCCTTGCGCGGCGGTGGGCTGGTGGCGCCGGCGATCCACGACGCCGACCGCCTGGGCCTGGACGAGCTGATGAGCGCGCTCGCCGACCTGGTGAGCCGCGCGCGCAAGGGCGGGCTGCGAGGATCGGAGATGACCGACGCCACGATCACCGTGACCAGCCTCGGCGACCTGGGGGTCGAGACCGTCTACGGCATCATCTACCCACCGCAGGTGGCGCTGGTCGGCTTCGGAACGCCCGCGCGGCAACCGTGGGCGGTCGAAGGCGGCGTGGTGTCGCGGATGGCGCTGCACCTGACGCTCGCGGGTGATCACCGCGCCAGCGACGGGCATCGCGGCGGGCGGTTCCTGGCGGCGATCGCGGAGCGGCTCGCGACGCCGGATGCGCTGTGAGACGCGCGCGGAGGGGGCGATGGATCGCGATGCACTTCGCTCGGCGGTGATCGGGTTGCTCCTCGACGTCGCGCCCGAGGTGGAGGCGGGCTCGATCCGCGCCGATCGGCCGCTGCGTGATCAGGTCGACATCGATTCGATCGACTACCTCAAGCTGCTCACCGCGATCCACCAGCAGCTCGGGGTGGAGATCCCCGAATCCGACTACGCGCGGGTCACGACCCTCGACGATCTGGTCGCGTATCTCGCCGCGCGCGCGAGCTGAGCCCGGGCCGAGGCCCCGTTCGCGGCGCCACGGCGGCGGCACGCCTTCACGGGTAGAGCCCGCGGAGCTGGTTGGCCTCGGCGACCGCGCGGATGCCGGTGGTGAGCGCGGCCATGCGCATCGTGAGCTTGGTGCGGTGGCGGTGCTCGCACACGCGCGTGAACGCGGAGTCGAGGACCGTGGCGAGACGATCGCGGATCTCGGGCAGCTTCCAGAAGTACATCTGGTGCGACTGCACCCACTCGAAGTACGACACGATCACGCCGCCGGCGTTGGCCAGGATGTCGGGCACGATCGTCACGCCACGGTCCTCGAGGATCTTGTCGGCGCCGAGCGTGGTGGGGCCGTTCGCGCCCTCGACGAGGATCCGCGCCCGGACCCGGCCGGCGTTGTGCTCGGTGATCACCTCGGAGAGCGCGGCCGGGACGAGCGCCGTGCACGGCAGCGCCAGCAGCGCGTCGTTGGTGATCGGCTCGCCGCCCGGGAAGCCCGCGAGGCTGCCGGTGCGCTCCTTGAAGCCGAGCGCCTCGGGGACGTCGAGACCGCTCGTGTTCAGCACGCCGCCCTGCGAGTCGGAGAGCGCCACCACCTTCACGCCGCGCTCGTGGAGGATGCGCGCCGCGTGGCCTCCCACGTTGCCGACTCCCTGCACCGCGGCGGTGCTGCCGTGCAGGTCGATGCCGAGCCGGCCGAGCGCGTTGGTGACGCACAGGAACACGCCGCGCCCGGTGGCCTCGTCGCGCCCCAGCGAGCCGCCGATCGCGACCGGCTTGCCCGTCACCACACCGTGCACGGCGTAGCCGCGCTGCATCGAGTACGTGTCCATCATCCACGCCATGGTCTGCGCGTCGCTGCCCACGTCGGGCGCCGGGATGTCCTGGTCGGGCCCGATGATCGGGAAGATCTGCGCGGAGTAGCGCCGCGTGAGCCGCTCCAGCTCGCCGCGCGAGAGCCGCCGCGGATGGCAGCGGATGCCGCCCTTGGCGCCGCCGAACGGCAGCCCGACGAGCGCGCACTTCCACGTCATCCACATCGCGAGCGCGCTCACCTCGCCGAGCGTCACGTCGGGGTGGTAGCGCACGCCGCCCTTGGTGGGGCCGAGCGAGTCGTCGTGCTGGACGCGGTAGCCCTGGAACATCCTGAGGCTGCCGTCGTCCATGCGCACCGGCAGGTGCACCACCAGCGCGCGCGTGGGGCGCGCGAGCCGCTCCCGCAGGTCGGGTTCGAGCCCGATGGTCTGGGCGGCCTCCTGGAACTGAGCGACCGCGAGCCGGTAGGTGGAACTCTCGAACTCGACCGGGGTGTTCGGCACGTCCGCCTCGTCCCGGCTCGCTTCCGCAAGCGGGGTGCCAAGGACGAGGCGAGCCGAGCTCAGCGCTTGCGCGCGGTCTTGCGGGCGGGCCGCCGGCGCGGCGCGGCGCTCGCCGCCGGCTTGGCGCGCGGCCAGGTCTCGCGAATCTTGTCGAGCACGTGCGCCACGGTGGCGAAGCCCGCGAAGTGCCCTTCCTCGGGCACGATCGTGAGGGTCGAGCGCGGCACCAGCCCGGCCTGATGGGGCCCGTGGGTGGTGGGCACCACGAGGTCGGCGTCACCCTGGAAGAAGTGGATCGGGACCTGGATGTTACGGAGCGAGAACCCCCACGGCCGGGCGAACAGCACCACGTCGTAGACCGGTGCGCGGAGGCCGCCCTCCATCGCCGTGACGAGGTCGTTGATGAACATCGACTTCATCTCGGGGCGCTTGAGGAGCGGGCGGTCGCTCTTGGGGCCGAAGCGCGCGTACAGGTCGTAGCCCTGCGACGCCATGGGCACGAGCTGCTTGAGCCCGGCGTTGAGGAGCTCGGCGAGCGGCTCGCGCAGCACCGTCAGCAGCGGCTCGGCGAGCGGCAGCAGCCGCGTGTAGCCGGGAGCCGCTTCGTGGCCGCGGGTCGGCCCGAGACCGCCGAGGACCACGCCCACCGGCATGCGGTCGCGGAAGTGGTGGGCGCACGCCAGCACGTAAGGACCGCCGCCGGAGAGGCCCACCGCGCCGACCCGCTCGAGCCCGAGCTGGTCGACGAACTTCTCCATGTCGGAGGCGAACTCGATCAGCACGTCGTAGAGATACGGCGTGGAGTTCCCGGTGCCGGGCCGGTCGATGCCGATGATGCGCAGGCCGCGCTCCGCGGCCTGGCGGTGGGTGTCGGGCGGGAGCTGCTGGCGGGCGCCCGGCGTGCCGTGGAACCACAGCAGCGGGTCGCCGTGGGGATCGCCGAACTCCGCGTAGCCGATGGAGCGTCCGTCCTCGAGGACGACGGTGCCGTCGTGATTGGGCTTGGGTGCGTTCGCCATGGCGGACCTCGTGGCCGCGTTGCCGCGGCGTCCAGCGCAGCGCGTCATCACCCGCATTCTAGTTTTCGAATCCGCGCTTGGCGCGACCCCTCCGGGCGGTGGCCGGCGCTCGCGCGCGTCGCGGCGCGGGCCGCCCCGCGAGCTCGATGCGATCGAGGAAGGCTCGCAGCCGCGTGGTCGCCGGCCACAGGTGGGTCGCGATCTCCATGTGGCCGCCCTGGTACCAGTAGATCTGCGGCTTGCCCCACCGCTCCCACAGCGCGGTCACCTTGCGGGGCCGGAAGAAGCGGTCGTAGCGCGCCGCCACCCACAGCTGCCGCTCGGGTGGCACGAGCGGCGCCAGGTCGTTCCAGCCGAACGAGCCCATCAGCTCGCTGACCTGGCGCGGCGACCAGCCGTGGCGCGCCAGCGCCGTGCGCACCGGCGCGAGCGCCGGACCGTCGTGGATCACCGCGCCGATGTCGAGGTGGGCGACCATCGGCGCGGCGAAGGCGAAGCGGCCGTCGAGCGCCGCCAGCCCGAGGGTGAGCACGCCGCCCATGCTGAGCCCGGTGACGCCGACCGGCCCGTGTCCCGCCGCGATCAGCCACGAGGTCAGCTCGCGCGCCTCGATCACGTTCTGGCGGAGCGCCTCGATGGTGCGCAGCAGGTCCGCGCTCAGGTAGAGCTCGCCGCTGAAGCGCGAGCCGCTCGGGCGCCGCTGTCCGTGGTAGGGCGGCTGGAGCTGCACCACGTCGAGGTCGAGGCGCAGCGCGAGCTGGGTGAGGATCAGCGCCTCCTCCATCGCGGTCTCGGGCTGCAGCCAGCCGTGCAGGTAGAGCAGCGTGGGCCGGCGGCGGCCGTCGAGGTGGCGGACGCGGCGCGCGCTCGCGATCACGCACTCGCCGTACTCGTGCTCCCACAGGCGCCGGAAGTCGTCGTCGAGCGGCCGGTAGCTGGAGCGGAAGCGCAGCTCCTCGCCGACCAGCCCGCCCACCGTCCAGCGCTTGCGGACGGTCACGTTCGGCTCGCCCGGCGCGGGGAAGAGCCGTGGCAGCGCCGCGCGCCGGTAGCGGTCGAGGCGCCCGAAGCTCGCCTCGCTCTCGCTCGCGAGCAGGAACAGCGCGCGCGAGCCGAGCCCCACCACCTCGTCGAGCCCGGCGGAGACCAGCCCTCGGAGCTTCACCGTGTCACCTCGTGCCCTTCACAGGGTGGCGCGTGGCGGTGCGCCGTGCTGCGCGCGCGGCGGTGGCGCCGCCGAGTCGGCGGACACGTCGGAGCGTGGCAGGAAGACGCGGAACGTGGAACCGTTCCCCTCGACCGACTGGACGTCGATCCAGCCGCCGTGGCCGCTCACCAGCCGGTACACGATCGCGAGGCCGAGCCCGTGGCCGCGCCCGCCCTGCTTGGTGGTGAAGAACGGCTCGAAGATCCGCGCCCGGGTGACCTCGCTCATGCCGTGTCCGGCGTCCGCCACCGCGATCACCAGGAAGCGCTGCGGCGAGGACCCCACCAGGTCCACGCGCTGCTCGTCCACGATCACCGAGACGCGGCCCGCGCCGTTCATCGCGTCGCAGGCGTTGACCGCGAGGTTGAGCACCACCTGCTCGAGGGTCGACGCGGCGATCCGCACCCGCGCGGCCGGGACCCGCACCTCGAGCTCGAGCGAGCACGTGGCTCCCAGCCGGTCGCGCAGCGTCGGCACCAGCCCGCGGAGCGTCGCGATCGCGTCGACCTCGTCGGTCGACGGCGCGTCCTCGCGGCCGAAGCTGAGGAGCTGCTCGGCGAGCCCGGCGGCGCGCTCGGCGGCCTGCAGGATGCGCCGCGCCTGCGCCGTGATCTCGGGGCTCGCGCCCGGGTGGGCCGTGAGCTTGTCGGCGAGCGCGATCACCGGCGTGAGATAGGAGCGGAAGTCGTGCGCCACGCCGGCGGCGAGCCGTCCGAGCGCCTCCATCTTGGAGCTCTCGGCGAGGCGCTCGGAGAGCGCCGCGACCTCGGCCTCGGCGTCGCGGCGCGCCGCCTGCTCGAGCAGCCCGGAGACCATGTCCGCCACCGAGCCCGCGAAGTCGCGCTCCTCGCGCGTCCACTTGCGCATGGGGCCGACGTGCTCGTGGCACACCACACCCGCCACCCGGCCCTCGCGGAAGATCGGCGCGTCGAGCATCGAGGTGATGCCGAGCGGCGAGAGGTAATTCTCGGCCAGCTCGCGCGTCACCGGGTGGGTCTGGGCCTCGTGCGCGGCGATCTCGCGGCGCTCCTCGAGCGCCTGGAAGTAGAGCGGGTATTGCGCCGTCGTCACGCGCGCGCCGGCGCTGTGGCGGGCGCTCGCGAGGTCGAACAGGTCGCTCGCCACGATCGCCTCGCGGCGCTCGTCGAAGAGCCAGATCCCGACCCGGCTCACGTTCAGCAGCCGCGCGGCGAGCTCGGTGGCGCGCTGGAGCGCGGTCGCGAGCGACGTGGTCCCGTCGACGCGCATGCGCGCGAGCCTGAGCCGCGCCGCCTCGTAGATCGGACGGAGCGCGACGGGAGTGGCGTGGGGTGCGAGCTCGTTCAATCGACCTCCTCCGCGCGGGTGTTCCGGGTACGGCCGCGGTGATGGGAACGGTCCGATCCCGGCCGAGGCGCCGCTCCAGCTCCCCCCAGTCCCACCTCGATGATCCATCCGGGTGGGGTGGCGCGCAACCGCGGCGTCGCGCGCCTCTCTCCCCGGTGCCTCTTGCCGTTAGGCGCGCCTCGCGAAACCCTTGCGCCCCCGTTGGCTCCACACCAGGAGGGGTGATGACGTACCGGTTCGGGTGGGCGCTCGAGGGCTTCTCGACGTTCCTCGCCGCGGTCGTGACCGCGGGCGGTTCATACAAGAAGTACGACTGGACCACCGGCGAGGATGAGCGCCACACCGCGCGCACCGGCGACGGCTGGGACCTCGGCCTCTACCGGTACCGCGCGCGTGGCCAGCGCAAGCGGTTCCCGGTGGTGATGAGCCACGGCATGGCGGGCAGCCGGCTCATCTACGATCTCCACCCCGACTACTCGCTGGCGCGCTACCTGGCCGGGCGTGGCTTCGACACGTTCCTGGTCGACCTGCGCGGGCGCAACGCGAGCTGGCCCGGCGGCAAGCAAGACCCGAGCGCGAGCTGGTGCTTCGACGACTTCGTCGAGAAGGACCTGCCCGCCGCGGTGGCGCGCGCGTGCGAGCTCGCAGGGGCCGAGCAGGCGTTCTGGGTCGGCATGGAGATGAGCGGTCAGACGCTCTACGCAGCCGCGATCCAGGGCACCGCGTCGCAGATCCGCGGCGGCGTCACGTGCGGCTCGCCGGTGCTCACGCCGAAGACCGCGCAGGTGCCTGGCGTGACCGCGCCGCCGCGCACCAGCAAGAAGGGGCGGGTGCCGTTCGGCGGTGGCTCGCGGCTCGCCGGGCCGGTGCTCGCCTACGGCCGCGTGCCGGTCATCGAGTCGAGCTTCCGCGCCGGCAACTTCGACCCGATCGTGGTGGCGCGCTACTTCCGCAACGGCGTCCCCGACGAGTCGGTGGAGCTGGTGAGGCAGTTCGCGAGCTGGATCGAGAGCGGCACCATGAAGAATCGCGCGGGCTCGATCGTCTACTCCGATCGGCTCGCCGAGGTGAGGCTGCCGCTCCTGGTCATGACCGCCGCCCGCGATCTGCAGCGCCCGCCCGAGGCCACCCAGGCCGCGTTCGAGGCGTTCGGCTCGCCGGACAAGACCTTCGTGCGCGCGGGACTCGCGGACGGCTTCTCGTTCGACTACGGCCACGACGACCTGCTCGCGGGCCTCGCCTCGCCGCGCGAGATCTTCCCGCGCATCGCGGGCTGGCTCGAAGAGCGCTGCTGAATGACCGCCCGCGACACGGTCCCCCGCGCTACGAGGGCGATCGGACTCGTGGGTGAACACGTAGCGCCGAGCGCGACCCACCGCCACTGCGCCACGCGCGCGAGGATCGAGCACCGATGAGCAGCGAAGCAACCCCCGAGCTCGGCGCACCCGCGGAGCGCTTCCGACGCCACTTGGTGGCCGCGCTGGTCGCGGGTCTCGCCACGATGGCCGTGATCGGCGTCGGCAACGGCGCCGCGCTGTGGAAGGGCGCCGAGAGCTGGTTCGCGACCATCGACGGCACCACCTCGGTGCGCGCCAAGGCCGAGCTCTTCCGGCAGGCGCCGACGCTCTTCTGGGCGGTGGTCTACGACGGCGGGATCGGCGCGGTGCTCGGTGGGCTGTGGGGGATCGGCGTCGGTGCGTGGGCCGCGCGGCGCTCGAAGCCTCACCCGTCCAAGGGTGGGCTCGCGAGCTGGCACCTGTCGGCCTTCCTGTGGTTCCCGTTCCTGCTCGTCCTCGGCCTCGCGGCGGCGATGAAGCGCCAGGAGCTCCACCCGATCGCGAGCGCGGTGCTGGCCAAGCGGCTGGTGGTGAACGTCCCGCTCACGCTGCTGTTCGCGTGGCTCGGCCACCGCGGCACCTGGGCGGTGTTCCGCTGGCTGGGCGCGCGCATCCCGTTCCGCTGGCTGGCTGGCCCGCGGGCGCAGGCGGGGCTCGCAGCGGTGTTCGCGGGGGCGGTGCTGGCGGTGTCGTTCGTCCCGCCCGCGATCGCGCCCGCGGTGCCGCCGCGCCCGGCGGCACCGCCGCTGACGGCCACTCGCGAGCGGCCCAACGTGCTGCTCGTGGTGCTCGACACGCTGCGCGCCGACCACCTGGGCACCTACGGCTATCCCAAGCCCACCACGCCCTTCCTCGACGAGCTCGCGCGCCAGGGCGTCGTCTACGAGCGCGCCCACTCGGCGGGCGTGTGGACGCTCACCGGCCACGCGAGCCTCTTCACGGGCCGGGTGCCGTCACGCTCGGGCGTCAACGAGGAGGACCTCTTCTTCGACGAGGACCTGCCGACGATCGCGTCGGTGCTCGAGCGCGCCGGCTACGAGACCACCGGCTTCTGCAACAACCCGTGGGTGGCGCCGTGGACGGGGCTCGATCGCGGCTTCCAGGACCTGCGCCAGGTGTGGCGCGAGCCGTACACCACCAACCTCACGCTCGGGCGCATGGCGTACCAGTACAGCTACTGGCGCGCGACCGGAGATCAGGCCGTCGGTGGCGTGGTCAAGACCTCCGAGCAGCTCCTCGACTGGATCGACCGCCGCGACCGGTCGAAGCCCTACTTCGCGTTCGTGAACCTCCTCGAGGTCCACGAGCCGCTCGACTGGCGCGATGCCTACACGCCGCCGTTCGTGCCCCCCGGCGACAGCGAGCTCGCGGTGCGCAACGTCAACCAGAACCCGTACGCGGTGTGGGGCGGCAACCTGGTGATGACGGACGCCGACTTCGCGCGCTACGCGGCGATGTACGACGGCGAGCTGCGCTACCTCGACGACCACCTGAGCCGGCTCTTCGAGGCGCTCCGCGCGCGCGGCGCGCTCGACGACACGGTGGTGATCATCACCTCCGACCACGGCGAGCTCATGGGCGAGCACGGCGTGATGGGCCATCACCTCGCGCTCTGGCAGGGCGTGATCCACGTGCCGCTGATCGTGCTCGATCCGGCGGCGAAGGGCGCGGCGGGCACGCGTGTGAGCGAGGTGGTGAGCACGATCGACGTGTTTCCCACGCTGCTGAGCAGGGTCGGAGTGGAGGACGCCGCGACGCTCGCGCCGCTGCAGGGGCGGGTGTTGCCGACCGCGAGCGGGGGCGGCGAGGGCTGGGCGGTCGCCGAGGAGCTGACGCCGCGCTTCGACATCGACGTCATGAAGCACCTGAAGCCCAAGGTCGACGTGGAGGCGCTCTACGCGCATCGCCACCGCACCGCGATCCGCGGCAACTGGAAGCTCATCAGCAAGGACGAGAGCCCCGATCAGCTCTTCGACCTCGCGGCGGACCCGGGCGAGACGAAGGACGTGGCGAGCGAGCGCCCCGACGTGCTCGCGTCGCTGCGCGCCGACCTCGACGCTTGGTACGCGCGCCACCCGGCGATCCTGAAGGGCGGCGGTGACGCGTCCGCCGGCGGGCCCGACGCCGCCACCCGCGAGCAGCTCAAGAACCTCGGCTACGTCCAGTAGCCGCGCCCGCGCGGTCGGCCGTGTGCGCGGCAGGTGTAGGGGAGGGCGCCAGCCCTCCCGATTTCACGCGGCGCGTCCGCGGGCGAGCTTG
>CAYMQR010000172.1:0-9307 GCA_964392195.1 uncultured bacterium
GCGGTTGCCGAGGCGCAGCGCGAGCGGGTCCATCGGCCCGGACGGCGGCACGCCGATCTCCCAGTAGCCGAGCCGTCCCGGGTGGTCCTGGAGGGTCGAGAACGTGCCGGGCGACAGCACGTCGACGGTCGCCGGCCGGTAGTCGAGGCGCGCGAGCAACCCGGTGTCGGGGCGGCCCGCGGCGAAGTCGGGATCGGCGATCGCCTGGCGCAGGTACGCGAGGTTGGTCTCGATCCCGTCCACGCGGGTGGCGGCGAGCGCGGCGTCGAGGCTCGCCAGCGCGGCGGCGCGGTCCGCGCCCACCGCCACGAGCTTGGCGAGCAGCGGGTCGTAATACGGCGTGATCTCGGTGCCCGCCTCGATCCAGCCGTCCACCCGCGTGCCCGCCGGGAACCGGACGTGGGTGATGGTCCCGGGGCTGGGCTGGAAGTCGCGCGCCGGGTCCTCGGCGTAGAGGCGCACCTCGATGGCGTGGCCGCGCGGCTCGGGCGGCAGCGCACTGAGGTCGACGGGCCGGTCGAGGGCGAGCGCGATCATCCACTCGACCAGGTCGATGCCGGTCACGCTCTCGGTGACGGGGTGCTCGACCTGCAGGCGCGCGTTGACCTCGAGGAAGTAGAAGGCCTCGCTCTCGGCGTCGACCAGGAACTCGACGGTGCCCGCCGACCGGTAGCTCACCGACGCGGCGAGCCGCACCGCGGCGTCGTGGATGGCGGCACGCGTGGCCGGCGACAGCGACGGCGCGGGCGCCTCCTCCACCACCTTCTGGCGGCGGCGCTGGAGCGAGCAGTCGCGATCGCCCACCGCCACCACCTGGCCGCGCCCGTCGCCGAACACCTGCACCTCGACGTGGCGCGCGCGCGGCACCCAGCGCTCGAGGAAGACGCCGCCCGCGCCGAAGTGGTCACGAGCGAGCCGCCCGACGCGCTCGAACGCCTCGGCGAGCGCGGCTTCGTCGGCGCACGGCGCCATGCCGATGCCACCGCCGCCGGCGGTGGCCTTGAGCAGCACCGGGTAGCCGAGCTCGCGCGCGGCGCGGCGCGCGTCCTCGAGGGTGGTGAGGAGCTCGGTGCCGGGGACCACCGGGACGCGCGCCTGGACGGCGAGCGCGCGGGCCTCGTGCTTGAGGCCGAAGGCGTGGATCTGCGCCGGCGTGGGGCCCGCGAAGCGCAGCCCCGCGGCCTCGCACGCCTCGGCGAACGCGGCGTTCTCGCTCAGCAGCCCGTAGCCGGGGTGCACCACCGTGGCGCCGGTGCTCACCGCCGCGGCGACGATCCGGTCGATCCGCAGGTAGCTCTCGTGGACCGGTGCGGAGCCGATGCACACCGCCTCGCCGGCGCGGCGCACGTGGAGCGCGTCGGCGTCCGCCTCGGAGTAGACCGCCACCGAGGCCAGCCCGAGCCGCTCGAGCGTTCGCTCGATCCGGCACGCGATCTCGCCGCGGTTGGCGATGAGAATCTTCGGGTTGGCGCTCAAGGCCGCCAGACGATCATCCGCACGGGTGTCGGGTTGAAGGCGTTGCACGGGTTGTTGATCTGCGGGCAGTTCGAGACCACCACCAGCGTGTCGCGCTCGGCGCGCAGGTCGACGTACTTCCCCGGCCCCGAGAGGCCGTCGACGATGCCGAGCGAGCCGTCCTCTTCGACCGGCACGTTCATGAACCAGTTGATGTTGCTGACCATGTCGCGCTTGCCGAGGCCGCGCGGCGCGTGGGCCTGGAGGAAGTTCTCCACACAGGCGTGCTGGTGCTTGGTGTGGTGGCCGTAGCGCAGCGTGTTCGACTCGCAGCTACACGCACCGCCCGAGGTGTCGTGGAGGCCGCAGGTGTCGGCCACCACGGTCATCATCGCGTTGCCCTCGCCGGAGAGCAGCCGGGTGCCGACGCCGAGGAAGATGTTGCGCTGCTCGACGATGGTCTCCGCGGCGCTGTAGCGCTCGGTGGGGTCGTGGGCGTCGTAGAGGATGCAGTCGACGGCCTGGTTTCCCTCGAGGTCGACGATCCGCAGCACGCTCCCGCGCTCGACGACCAGCGACCACGGCGCGCGCGCCGGCACGATCTCGTCGTGGATCACCTCGCCGGGGACGTCCACGGTCGGGGCGCCGGGTTTCGGGTCTCGGGTGGTCACGGGTGCTCCAGGGCCACGTCACCGGGCGAGGTAGTCGTCGACGTTCTCGAACGCGCGCTGGCGCTCCGGGGTCGAGTTGCGGAGCGGGTCGTCGGCGGGCGTCACGGGGCCGCGCCACGCCGTGAGGCGTACCGGGGTCGCGACGTAGGCGGGCCGCGGGTCGAGGACGTGCGGGGTGTTCGCGAGCACCACCAGCACGTTCATCTCGGCGCGCAGCACCACCACGTCGCCCGCCACCGAGCTCGCGTCGAGGAACGTGAGGCCACCGTCCTTCCCGACGCGCACGCCCTTGAAGAGGTTGACGTTGCCGCCGATGTCGCGCTTGCCGAGGCCGTGCTTGGCGAGCGCGAGCGCGAAGCGGTCGCGGGCGTTGGGGTGCGGCCCGTGGTTCGCGCCGCTTCCGTACTTGAGGGCGTTGCGGCGCTCGTTGGAGGCGCCGCAGAAGGTGTCGTGGTGGCCGCAGGTGTCGGACTCGAAGGTGAGCAGCACGCGGCCCATGTCGGAGAGCAAGAGCGCTCCCTGCGACGGGTACGCCTGCCACTGCACCTTCACGGTGTCGGCGATGTTGAGGCGCTCGGCGGTCTGGTCGGCGTTGAACGCGAGGAGCTGGATGCAGCCGTCGCCCTCGAGGTTCTCGAGGCGCAGCCGGGTACCCCGCGCCAGCACCCGCGCCGCGTAGTCGCCGGCGCCGAGGACCTCGTCCCACACCAGCTCCGCGCGCGGCACGTCGGCGGGCAGGCCGGTGGCCGCGCTCGCGGGGATGGTGGGCTTGGCCAGCACCCGCGCCGCCGCCGAGGCGGCCTGGGCGCGCGCGTGGTCGCGCGCTCCGTGGGTGGTGGCGGTCGTCGACACGTGGGATTCCCGATGCGGTCAGGGTCGCGAAGCGCTCACAGCTTCCCGTCGGCCGCCAGGGCCATGTAGCTGTCGTCGAAGCGCAGCTTCAGGTTGGCGGCGTTGCCGAGGGTCTTGCCGCCGGGGAACGAGATGCCGACCGCGTCGACGGAGGTGGCGCCGCTGCCGAGCAGGCCGTGGGCGAAGCTGAACTTCCGCACCTCGTCCATGGTCTTCACCAGCGTGGGGCTGGTGGTGAACTGGCGCGCGTCGGCCGCCTTGTAGAACATCCGGGTGGTCGAGAGCTGGCCCTCGAAGCCGGCGAGGTCGGTGCCGGAGGCCTTGGCCATCTTCTCGCGGGCCGCCTTGGTGGCGTCACCCGTCCCCGACATGACGCCCATGATCTCGTACCAGGCGCCGGTCAGGGCGCGGCCGAGCGCGGGGTTGTCGGCGAGGGTCTTGGTGTTCACCACCATGAGGTCGATGATCTCGCCGGGGATCTTGCTCGAGTCGAACACCTCGTGGGCGTTCGGCATCGCCTTGATCTCGGAGAGCTGCGGGTTCCAGGTGACCACCGAGGTGACGTCGGCGCTGCCGAACACGCCGACGATGTCGGCGTCGGAGGTGTTCACCACCGAGATGTCCTTCTCGGTCAGCCCGATGCTCGCGAGCCCGCGGGCGAGCAGGTAGTGCGACACCGAGAGCTCGACCAGGTTCACCTTCTGGCCCTTGATCTCCTCGAGCTTGGTCTTGCCCTTCAGGACCACGCCGTCGTTGCCGTTCGAGAAGTCGCCGACGATCAGCGCCGTCGAGTCCACGCCGCCCGCGGCGGGGATCGTCAGCGCGTCCATGTTGGTCATGCTGCAGCCGTCGTATTCGCCGCCGGTGTAGAGGTTGATCGACTCGACGTAGTCGTTGATCTGCACGACGTCGATCTCGATCCCCTCCTTCTTCGCCCACTTCGCGAGGATCCCGGAGTCGCCCGCATAGCCCCACGGCATCCACCCGACGTAGATCGACCAGGCGACCTTGAACTTCTTCTTCGCCTCGGCGTGGGCCGGGTTCGGGACCACGAGCATCAGGGCCAGCAACGAGAGAAGAACGCGGTTCCAGCGGCCGTGCATGGCGTCTCCTTGGGCGAGCCGATCGTCGAGAGGTGTGTGCGGCGGGCGGGCGCGATTCGAAGGTCGCCCGCCAGGGCGAGACGGGGACCCACACCGCTGCCGATGTGGGTCCCCGGATGAAGGATCAGAACGCGTAAGCGACGCCGTAGATGAAGCGGGCGTCCGAATCGTCGCCGTGGATGTCCGTGTCGGTGTAGCGAAGCGTGACGGCGAGGTTGGTCCAGGTGCCCTTCGCGGCGATCTTGGCCCCCACGCCCCAGTCGACGTACGTGCCGTCGGTGATGACGTCGTCCTCGGCCACCGTGAAGCCCACACCGGCGTCGAGCGTGACGCCGACCGGCGCCTCGTCGGGCAGCGGAAGCGCGTACGCGACGCCGAGGTTCGCGTACATGGCGTTGCCCGCGAAGCCGAAGTAATCGGGCGAGTAGAGGATTCCCGCCGACAGCGTCACGGCGTCGATCGTGTAGCCGAGCTTCACCGGGAACTCCCAGTAGTTCAGCGCGGTCTCCGCGTTCGGGTACCAGAAGAAGAAGGCTCCGAGGTTGATCGACAGGTCGCCGACCGTCGTGGCCCAGCCGCCGTAGATGTCCTGCTCGAGGTAGCTGTTGTCACCGGGGAACTTGACGTTCGATCCCCAGGTGCCGAAGTACGCGCCCGACTCGTGGCTCCAGTCGATGCCACCCTGCAGCGCGGGCTCCTCCTGGGTCTGCGACACGCCGCGGAACACGTAGTCCGAGATCAGCGCCACGTTGCCGGCGAACTTGCCGGGGAACTTCGGACCCGGATCCTCGGCGGGCGCGGCCGCCTCGGCGGGAGCCGCTTCGGCGGCGGGCTCTTCCGCGCGCGCGGTGGAGCCGAGGAGGACCAGGCCGGCGGCGAGCGCCGTCAGGCCGCTCGCGGTTGCCCGCGCGAGGCCTCGCCGACGGAGAGAAGAGGTGGTGAAACGGAAGGCCTCGTCTTGATCCAGCACTGTCGATCTCCTTTCGCTCGACCGGTTCGTCGCCCCGTGGTGATCGGAACCGATCGCAGCAGTTGGTCTGGTCGTTCGCCGGTGGTGGTGTGGTCCTCGAGGTGCCGCGCTCGCGCCTCGTGAGCGCGCCGACGACCGCGCGCAGCCCTTCGCAACCGACGTGCCGCTCTGATGCAGCGCGTCTCGCACGCGCGCGGACGCCGGGAAACGAGCCACGCACCGCTCGTTTCGTGCCTTTTCTTCGATCATCGGCGGGCGCGGTGAAGCCGTTTCGCGGCCGCGGCTTGCCTCATTCTTCGGCACGCGCGCCTAAATCTTGGTTCGGACCCGACGCATGCTTCTTGCACGGCTTCTCGCGGTCGCCGCTTCCGCGCGCCGGCGCGAGCGCGATCGGTCCCAACGGACCAGTTCGGGACGAAACCGGCGCCTCGGGACCGATCCGCACTGCACACCGATTGCGCGGGAGCTTCATGACGCCGCACCGATTCCGCTGGATCAACCGCCGACCCCTCGGGCGCGGCTCGCTGCTCGCCGTGCTGCCTTTCCTGCTGGTCCTCACGGCCTACGCGGTGGGCTCTCACGCGCGTCTCGCCGCCAACGCCGGGGACAAGCTCATGCCGTCGGCGGGGACGATGATCGAGAGCTTCACCACGCTCGCGTTCGAGCGCGACGCGCGCTCGGGCGACTACCTGTTCTGGGAGGACAGCCGGGCGAGCCTGGTGCGCATGGGCGCGGGCCTCGGGATCGCGACGGTGGCGGGGCTGGTGGTGGGCGTGGCGATCGGGATGCTGCCCTACCTGCGGGCGCTGCTGGCGTCGGTGGTGGCGGCGTTCTCGATGATCCCGGCGCTCGCGATCCTGCCGATCCTGTTCATCGTGTTCGGCGTGGGCGAGCTCGCGAAGGTGGTGCTGATCGTGGTCGGGGTGGTGCCGTTCATCATCCGCGACCTGGCACAAAGGGTCGGCGAGCTGCCCGAGGAGCAGTGGATCAAGGCCCAGACGCTGGGAGCGTCGAGCTGGCAGGTCGCGCTGCGCATGGTGCTGCCGCAGACGCTGCCGCGCCTCATCGACGCGCTCAGGCTCTCGCTCGGCCCGGCCTGGCTGTTCCTGATCTCGGCCGAGGCGATCTCGGCCACCAGCGGCCTCGGCTACCGGATCTTCCTGGTGCGGCGCTACCTGTCGATGGACGTGATCCTGCCCTACGTCCTGTGGATCACGCTGCTCGCCTTCGCGTTCGACTCGGGCCTCAGGTGGCTGCGCCGCGCGGCGTTCCCGTGGGCGCACGAGGAGGCGCGCCGATGAGCCAGCTCTCGGTCCGCAAGCTGTGGCAGAGCTACGGCGACAAGGTTGTCCTCGAGCGCATCAACCTGGAGATCGAGTCGCGCTCGTTCGTCTCGATCGCGGGCGCCTCGGGGTGCGGCAAGTCCACGTTCCTGCGGCTGGTGCTCGGCCAGGTGCGCCCCACCCGCGGCACCATCCTCCTCGACGGCGAGCCGCTGGCGCCCGAGCCGGGTCCCGACCGGGGCGTGGTGTTCCAGCGCTACTCGGTGTTCCCGCACCTCACCGTGCTCGGCAACGTGATCCTCGGCCTCGAGATCGAGCGCTCGCCGCTCCTCGGGCGGCTGTTCGGCAAGGCGCGCCGGCGCGCGATCGACGAGGCACGCCACTACCTCGAGGCGGTCGGCCTCGACGCCGACCGGGAGCGCTACCCGGAGGCGCTCTCGGGCGGCATGCAGCAGCGGCTCTCGATCGCGCAGGCCCTCATCAAGAAGCCGCGCGTGCTGCTCCTCGACGAGCCGTTCGGCGCCCTCGACCCCGGCACCCGCGCAGCGATGCACGAGCTGGTGCTCAGGCTGTGGAGCGAGCACCCGATGACGGTGCTGATGGTGACCCACGACCTCAGCGAGGCCTTCAAGCTCGGCACCCGGGTGCTGGTGTTCGACAAGACCCGCCACGACGAGCAGGAGCCGGAGCGCTATGGCGCCACCGTGACCTACGACCTGGCGCTCGACCGCACGGCCGCTGCGCCGCCGCCGTCGGCCGCGGCGGGCGCCAGCGAGCGTGGCGAGGGCGGCGCCGCGGTCGCCGACGGCGAGCCGGCCTGGCCGGCGTGACGTCCCGACGCGGGCGGGGACAGGCCCCGCGCCGTGTCGCGTGCGCGCGACGGAGCGCGCGCCTCCAGGCGATCGTCGCGGTCCGGAGGGCGTGCCGCCCGCGCGCCGCGTCCCGAGCGCACGACGAAACGTGCGCCTCCAGGTGATCCGCGAGGTCTGGAGGGCGCGCCTCCGGCGCGCCGGCGAACGTCAGTGGCCGCGCACGCCGAGCCGGACCATGCGCTTGCGCAGCGTCGAGCGGTTGATCGCGAGCAGCCGCGCGGTGCGGCTCACGTTGCCCTCGGTCTCGGCGAGCGCGCGCTCGATGAGCAGCTTCTCGGCGCCGTCGAGCACGCTCACCGAGCCGCGGCTCTCGACCAGCGCGTGCAGGAGCTCGCGCGACAGCACCTCGAAGCGGTCGGTGCGCTGCTCCTGGGCCGGAGGCTGGTGCGCCGTGGCCACGTCCTGGGCGGTGAGCCGCGAGTTGCGGGTCAGGATCACCGCGCGCTTGATGGTGTTCTCGAGCTCGCGGACGTTTCCCGGCCACGACTGGCCGATCAGCGCCTCCGAGGTTCCCGGCGCGAGCCCGGCCACGTCCTTGTGGAAGAGCGTCGCGTAGCGCCGCACGAAGTGCTCGGCGAGCAGCGTCACGTCGCCCTCGCGCTCGCGCAGCGGCGGCAGGTGGATGCGCACCACGTTGAGCCGGTAGAAGAGGTCCTCACGGAAGTGCCCGTCGGCGACCTCACGGGCGAGGTCGCGGTTGGTGGCCGCGATCACGCGCACGTCGAGGCGCACCGGCGCGACGCCGCCCACGCGCTCGATCTCGCCGGTCTCCAGCACCCGCAGCAGCTTGGCCTGCGCGCCGAGACCCAGCTCGCCCACCTCGTCGAGGAAGAGCGTGCCGGTGTCGGCGCGCTCGAAGCGACCGAGGGTGCGGCTGGTGGCGCCGGTGAAGGCACCGCGCTCGTGGCCGAAGAGCTCGCTGTCGAGCAGCGTCTCGGGCACCGCGGCGCAGTTGAGCGCCACGAACGGGCGCCCGGCGCGGCGGCTGTGGCGGTGGATCGCCGACGCCACCAGCTCCTTGCCGGTGCCGCTCTCGCCGGTCACCAGCACCGCGACGTCGCGCCCCGCGACCTGGCCGATGGCCTTGTAGACCTCGTGCATCGCCGCCGAGCTGCCGATCAGCTCCTCGGCGTCGTCGCCGTTGATCGTCGCCACCTCGGGCTCGCCCGGGGTCTCGCCGGCGCCCACCTCGAGCGCGTGGTCGATCACCGAGAGCAGCTGGTCGACGTCGAACGGCTTGCGGATCGAGTCGAAGGCGCCCTCGCGCATCGACGTGATGGTCACGTCGGTGCTGGCGTGCGCCGTCATGATCACCACCGGCATCCGCGGGTGCTCGGCCTTGATGCGCTTCAGCAGCTCGACGCCGCTCATGCCGGGCATGCGCACGTCGACGAGCGCCGCGGTGGGCTCGTCGCGGGCCAGCACCTTGAGCGCCTCCTCGCCGTTGCGCGCCTCGAGGAGCTCGATGCGGCGCCCGGCGAGCAGGCGCCGGAACGAGTAATGGACGTCCGGCTCGTCATCCACCACCAGCAGTCGCTTGATGCCTTCAGCCGTCATGCGCCGGTACCTCGATCACGAACGTCGAGCCTTTGCCGAGCTTGGAGCGGATGCGGAGCGTGCCACCGTGCTCGGCGACGATGCGGTGCACGACCGAGAGCCCCAGGCCGGTGCCGCCGTCCCGGGTCGTGAAGAAGGGTTCGAGGATGCGTACCCGCGTGGCGGGGTCGATGCCCACCCCGCTGTCGGCGACCGAGACGGCCACCATCGGCGCCTCGCCCTTGGCGCTGCGCTGGTGCACGCGCACCGTGAGCCGCCCCCCGCCCGGCATCGCCTGCTGCGCGTTGAGCAGGAGGTTGAGGAGCGCCTGCTCGAGCTCGGTCCGTACCACGCGCGCGAACGGCAGGTCGTCCTCCACCTCGACCGAGACGCGGATGTTGTTGCGCTCGAGGCGCGGCCGCACGAACTCGACCATGTCCTTCGCGAGGTCGCCGAGGGAGTGGATGCCGAACTCGGCGGGACGCGAGCGCGCGATGCCGAGGATCCGCCCGGTGAGCTGGTCGAGGTGGGCGATCTTCTCGCG
Organism: uncultured bacterium; assembly: GCA_964392195.1. Taxonomy (GTDB): domain Bacteria; phylum JADJOY01; class JADJOY01; order JADJOY01; family JADJOY01; genus JADJOY01. The sequence continues at coordinate 9,287 of CAYMQR010000172.1, forward strand.
CAGCACCCGCACGTCCTCGAG
>CAYMQR010000173.1:0-9295 GCA_964392195.1 uncultured bacterium
TGGCGGGCCAGCTCGGCGGCGCGCTCGAGGTGGCGGACCTTGGCGCCGCGCTGGATCGACGCCATGAGCCGCTCCGAGGCGCCGTCCATCGCGGTGGTGAGCGTCTGATGACCCGCGCGAGCGAGGGCAGCGACGAGCGGCTCGGTGAGGCGATCGGGACGCAGGCTCGACAGGCCGACGCTGATGCCGCGCTCGGAGAGCGCGTCGAGGAGCGGCACGATCCTGGGGTGGTCGCTCACCGCCGCGCCCACCAGCCCCACCCGGGTGGCGTCGGCGGGCACGTGCCCGAGGATGGTCTCGATCGGCACCACGCGCATCCCGCCGTTGGTGGTGCGGCGCATGACGCAGTAGGTACAGCCGCGCGAGCAGCCGCGCTCGGCCTCGATCAGGAACATCGAGCGCAGCTCGGTATGGGGGGTGCGGATCGCGGCGCGCGCGGGCAGGCGCGTGTCGTCGGCCTTCGCGACCGGCGGCAGCTCTTCGCCGGAGATGCCGGGCACGTACACGGACGGCAGCGCCGCGAGGCGCTCGCGCGCGGCCCGCTTGCTGGGCGCGTCGTGGATGGTGTCGATCACGGCGTGGACCAGCTCGTCGCCCTCGCCGATCACCAGCGCGTCGACGAACGGCGTGAGCGGCCACGGGTTCGAGAACGTGAGCGGGCCGCCGGCGATGACGAGCGGGTGATGGTCGCCGCGCTCGCGCGCGAGCGCCGGCAGCCGCGCGGCGTCGAGGACCCCGATCACGCCGGCGAGCTCGAGCTCGAACGCCACCGACAGCGCGACGATCGGGAAGTCGGCCACGGCGCGTCCCGTCTCGTAGGTCGCGAGCGGTGCCTCGCCGGCTTGTGCCTCGTCGTCGGGCAGGAACGCGCGCTCGGCGACCACGTCGGCGCGCTCGTTGAGGAGCCGGTAGATCTGCTGGAAGCCGAGCGAGCTCATCGCGGCGGCGTACGGGCTCGGGTAGACGAGGGCGACGCGGACGGGCGCCTCCTTCACGATCGTGCCGAGCTCGTCGGCGAGTCGTGCGCGCACCGCCGCGCGCGGGTCGGGGCGGCTCATCGCGAGCGCCGCCCTGGGCCCACGGCTTGCTCTGGCGGGTGGCCGAGCGCCCCGTGGCGGAGCCCTCGAGACACGCGCCGAGCGCTCGCCGCCGTCATCGGACCCCACCCCCACCGATCCCCGAGACGAAAGTCATGCACAGGAATTCCACAGGCTGTCCTCAGGGGCACGGGATGCGGTCGCGGCACGATGAGGGTCGGTTAGGATCGCTCACCAGCCGGGACGAAAGGCCGTTTTCGACCTCGGTCACGGACCACGGCGCCACCCGCGGGGTGCCCCGTGGCTCCGGCTCAGCCGTGCGGAAACGGTGTTTGAAAATCGTCCGGTGAAGGCCCGAAAAACGCCTTGGACAAGGGCTTTTCCGCGTGTTTTGTTGCGTCCGCCCCCGGCCCCGATCGAGCTCATGCGACCCGCCGAGAAACGCTCCCTCCCGAACCGCAAGCTGCGCGCGGAGCAGCTCACGCTGCCCTTCGACTCGCCGCGCGAGCGGCTGCGGCGCCGGCTCCGTCCGCTCCTCGATGCCGGCATGGTGCTGGTCGACAACTCGAACGGTGTGAACCTCTTCTCGTTCCAGACCGCGCGCGGCATCACCACGCTGCGCGTCTCCGATCGTCTCGCCGACGCGCCCATCGAGGTGCTGCGCGACGTGGTCGGCTGGGCACGCGGCGGTTCCGCGGCGCGCGACGCCGCGACCCACGTGCGAGCGTACATCTCGCGACTGCCGCACCGCCCGTCGCGGCGCCGCTCGCCCAAGCTCGTGGCTCGCGGCGAAGCGCACGACCTCGCCGCGCTCGTCGAGAAGGTCAGCCGCGCGCACTTCCGCGGCGTCGAGCTCAAGATCCGTGCGGTGGGCTGGGGCATCGGTCGGCGCCACCCGAACCGCAAGAGCGGCAGCGTGCGGCTGGCGTCGTTCCAGGAGACCACGCGCACGGTGCGGGTCCATCCGGCGCTCGACCACGAGCTGGTGCCGTCGTGGGTGATCGAGTTCCTGCTCTTCCACGAGCTCCTCCACGCCGAGCTCGGGCACCGGAAGGACGCGGCGGGCCACCACCGCTACCACACGCCCGAGTTCCGTCGCCGCGAGCAGCGCCACCCCGATCACGATCGCTTCCTCGTCTGGCAGAACGGGCCGCTCCAGACCGTGCTCAACCGCTGGGATCGCCGCCGGGCTTGAACGACCGAGGTCGGTCAAGCCCGGGATGTCGCCTCGGGGAGCGTGCGCGAAGCGCACGCGGGTTGCAGCCCCCCGCCCCATGGAAAGCGCGGTTTCCATGCGGCCCCACCCCCGAGGCACTTCGCTTCGCTCGTGGCGTCGCACGGCGACGCGCCACTCGACGGGTCGATCCGTAGCCAGCTCGGATTCATCGATCTGCCCATTTCGAGCTCGATATCGTCGCTTCACCCGAGCGGCTGGGTCGCCTGCTCGAGCCAGGCGCGGTCCGCGGGGTCCGCGAGCAGCGGCGAGAGGGTCTCGCGCACCCGCGCGTGGTAGGCGTCGAGCCACTCGAGCTGCGCCGCCGACATCTGCGCGACGTCGACCAGCGTGCGGTCGATCGGGCACACGGTCAGGTTCTCGAAGCGGTAGAACTCGCGCCCGCTCGCGGCGCTCGAGCGCGCCTCGTCGCGGACCACGTGGATCAGGTTCTCGATGCGGATGCCGAAGGCGCCCGCCTCGTAGTAGCCGGGCTCGTTCGACGAGATCATCCCCGGCTCGAGCGGCACGTCGGTGGAGCGCGGCGAGATGCTGAACGGCCCCTCGTGGACGTTGAGGAAGAAGCCCACGCCGTGGCCGGTGCCGTGGCCGTAGTCGAGCCCGGCGTCCCACAGCGGTAGGCGCGCGGCGAGCTCGAGCTGGTGCCCGCCGGAGCCGCGCGGGAACGAGAGCCGCGCGAGCTCGATGTGGCCCCGCAGCACCCGCGTGAAGCGGTCGCGGACCACGTCCTCGACCGGGCCGAGCGCCACGGTGCGGGTGATGTCGGTGGTGCCGTCGAGGTACTGGCCGCCCGAGTCCACCAGGTAGAGGCCGCGCGGCTCCAGGGTGAGGTCGCTCTCCGGCGTGACGCGGTAGTGGGGGATCGCCGCGTGCGGGCCGTAGGCGCTGATGGTCTCGAACGAGAGCCCGCGGAAGCGCTCGTTCTCGGCGCGGAACGCGTCGATCCGCGCGCCGGCCGAGGCCTCGGTGACGCCGCCCGCCGGGACCGCCTCGCCGAGCCAGCGCAGGAACCGCACCATCGCGACGCCGTCGCGGACGTGGGCGCGGCGCATGCCGTCGAGCTCGCGCTCGGTCTTGACCGCCTTGAGCTTGGCGATCGGCGAGAGCCCGCGGATGATCGGCGCGCCCTCGAGGCGCCGCAGCGCCCACGCGCTCGCCGAGCCCGCGTCGAGCCAGGTGCGCTTCCTGGCGGCGGCGAGGGCCTCGAGCTCGCCGCCGAGCGCCTCGTAGGGGCGGATCGAGACGGTGGGCTCGAGGAGCCCGCGGACGTCGCTCGAGACCTTGCGCTCGTCGATGAACCAGCTCGCGCCCTCAGTGGTGACGAGCGCGTAGGAGAGCACCACCGGGTTGTACGGGATGTCGGTGCCGCGGACGTTGAAGAGCCACGCGATCGCGTCGAGGGTGGTCACCACCAGCGCCTCGGCGCCGCTCTTCGCCATGCGCTCGCGCACCCGCCCGAGCTTGGTCGCGACGTCCTCGCCGGCGATCTCGGGCGGCAGCGCGAACGCCATGTCGCCCGGCAGCACGATCGGCTCGGGGCGGATGGCGTCGATCAGGTTGCCGTCGACGGGCACCAGCGCGAGCCCGCGCCCGGCGAGCTTGGGCGCCATCCGCTCGACGCCCTCGACCGACAGCACCAGCGGGTCGTAGCCGACGCGCGCGCCCTCGGGCAGCTCCGCGCACAGCCACTCCTCGACGCTCGGCACGTCCGGCTCCTGGGCGCGGAAGAGCCGGAACACGGCCGCGTCGAGCTCCTGCTCGGCCTGCAGGTAGTAGCGCGAGTCGGTCCACAGCCCGGCTGCGCTGGCGGTCACCACGGCGAGCCCGGCGGAGCCGGTGAAGCCGCTGATCCACGCCCTGCGCTGCCAGCACTCGGGGACGTATTCGTTCTGGTGCGCGTCCGAGCTGGGGACCAGGTACGCGGCCAGCTCGCGGGCGGCGAGCGCTTCGCGGAGCGCCGCGACGCGCGCGGCGATCGAGGTGGTGGCGTGGCTCATGGATCTCGTTGTCCTCGGGGCGCCGCGGGCGCGGCGCGCCCTTCAGTGATGGATCGACGGCGCCAGCGCGCGCCGGAAGCAGCGCAGGCGGGCCTTGCGCGCCTCGTCGTAACCGGCCCATTTTGCCGCCGGCATCTCGGCGGCGTCGATCTCGCGGAACCCTTCGCGCACGAAGTAGCGCGCGGCGGGGTCGCGGGTGGTGCAGGCGTAGAGGCTCGACAGGCTGAGCTCGGTCGCCTCCTCGGCGATGCGCTTGATGAGGTGGCGTCCGATGCCTTCCCCCTGGAAGCGCGTGAGGGTGTAGAGCGACACCAGCTCGCCGGCGCTCTCGCCCGGGTAGAGCCTGAGCGCGCCGATCCCCGCGAGGTGGCGGTCGTCGATGAAGGCGCCGAACGCCTGCGTCAGCACCAGATCGAGGTCTCTCTCGGCGCGCGGCTGGAGGAAGCCCTCCTCGATGCCGCGCGCGATCAACGACGAGGCCGCGTCGAGGTCGTCGATGCCGAGGCGGCGCACCGCGACGTAGCGGCGCGCCGTGAAGAGCGTGCCCGAGCCGGTGTAGCTGAAGAGCTCGGCGTCGAGCCCGTCCGCGGTGCACAGGTTCACGGTCTCGCCGTCGCTGAGCGCGGACTCGACCTCGCGCAGGAGCTCGTCGCGCGGCCCCGCGCCGCGGCGCAGGTGGTCGCGGAGCGTCGCGAGATCGACGAACGAGGAGGTGTTCTCGTGGGCGGGCGCGAGGCCGCCGCCCGGGTCGAGGATCACCAGCTTGAACGCGTGGAGCTGGCCGACCAGGCGCCGCACCGCGGGCAGGATCGGCTGCTCGTCGAGCGGCACCCACACCGCGCGGGCGCCGCGCGCCGCGCGCCACGTCGCGGGCAGGAACGGCTCCACGGTGGGCGCCACCACCTCCGCATCCGTGACGAGCAGGCTCGGCGCGTCGCTGGGAAGGAGCAGCACCACGTGGGTGTCGTTCGCGAGCAGCGTGTCGACCACGCCACGCACCGCCGCGACGTTCGCCTCGGTCACGGCGCCCTCGAGCGCGGTGATCGCGAGCGTGCGGCCGTGGAACTCCTCCAGGTAGAAGAGCCGCTCGTCGAAGGGAGCGATCGCGGCTGCGGCCGGTGCGGTGGCGAGGCGGTTGGCCATGACGTGGGCGGGCTGGCTCGCGCGGCTTCGCGACGGCGGTCGGTCCGCGTCGCACCACTCGCGCTAGGATCGCGCCGGGCGGCATTGTAGCCGGGCGATCGCGGCGGGTCGGCGCGGCCGCCGGCGACGAGGAGAGCGCACATGAGGATCCGGGTCCACGTCGAGCGCGGGCCGCTCGCCGAGGCCGAGCACGAAGTGGACGCGGTGGTCGTGGACGGCGCCGGCCGGGTGGTGCTCTCGGCCGGCGACCCCGAGCGGCTGGTGTGCCTGCGTTCCTCGGCCAAGCCGTTCCAGGCGCTCGCCGCGGTGGAGTCGGGCGCGACGCAGGCGTTCGGCTTCGGTTCGCGCGAGCTCGCGCTCATGTGCGCCTCTCACAACGGCGAGCCGGTCCACGTCGAGCTCGCCGAGGCCATGCTCGCGCGGATCGGCCTCGGCGAGCGCGATCTCGAGTGCGGGATCCATCCGCCGGCCGAGCCGGGCGCAGCGGCGGCGCTCGCCGCGCGTGGCGAGGCGCCGCGCACCGTCCACAACAACTGCTCGGGCAAGCACGCGGGGATGCTGGCGCTGGCGCGCCACCTGGGCGTCGATACCCACGGCTACGTCGAGCCCGACCACCTCGTGCAGCGCACCATCCGCCGCCAGCTCGAGGCGGCGAGCGGCGTGCGCGACATCCCGAGCGGCATCGACGGCTGCAGCGCGGTGACGTTCTACCTGCCGATGATCGCGATCGCGCGGCTGTTCCGCGACCTGATCCAGGGCCACGACGCGGCGCTCGCCTCGTTGCGCGACGCGATGATGGCGCACCCGTACCTGGTGGCGGGCCGCGACCGCATCGACACCGCGCTCATGGAGGCGCTCCCCGGGCGCGCCGTCACCAAGGTCGGCGCCGAGGCCCTCCACGGGCTCGGCGTGCGCGGCGCCGACGGCGCGCCGTACGGCGTGGTGGTGAAGGCCCACGACGGCGCCACCCGTGCCGCCGAGCCCGCCGCCCTCGCCGTGCTGCGCCACCTCGGCGTGCTCGACGACAACGCGTGGAGCGCGCTCGCCAGCTACGCCGAGCCGGTCCGCACCAACCACCGCGGGCTCGTCGTGGGACGGGTGCGCGCCGAGATCGTGCCCTGAAGGGAGCGCGATGAAGCCGAGAGAGCTGACGATCCGCGGGCTGGTGCTCGGTGCGTTGATCACCACCGTGTTCACGGCGGCGAACGTGTACCTGGGGCTCAAGGTGGGGCTCACGTTCGCGTCGTCGATCCCGGCGGCGGTGATCTCGATGGCGCTCTTGGCGCGGGTGCGCGACTCGTCGATCCTCGAGAACAACATCGTGCAGACGGTGGCGTCGGCGGCGGGCACGCTCTCGGCGATCATCTTCGTGCTGCCCGGGCTGGTGATCGTGGGGTGGTGGGACGGCTTCCCGTTCTGGCCGTCGTTCCTGATCTGCCTGAGCGGCGGCGTCCTCGGCGTGCTGTTCACGATCCCGCTCCGGCGCGCGCTGGTCACCACCTCCGACCTGCCGTACCCGGAGGGCGTGGCCGCGGCCGAGGTGCTCAAGGTGGGCTCGGGCGCGCGCGGCGAGACCACCGACGAGAGCGGCGAGGCGCGGGAGGGGCTGATCGCGGTGACCCTCGGCTCGATCGCCTCGGCGGGGCTCGCGATCGTGACCGCGACCCGCGTGGCAGCGGCGGAGGTGGCGGGCTTCTTCCGCGTCGGCGCGCTCGCGTCGAGCGGCTACAACGTCGCGTGGTCGCTCGCGCTGCTCGGCGCCGGCCACCTCGTGGGGCTCTCGGTGGGGCTCGCGATGCTGCTCGGCCTGGTGATCGCGTGGGCGATCGCGGTGCCATGGCTGACCGCGGCGCACCCCGCGGCCGAGGGCGTGGCGCTGGCGGCGCACACGCTGGCGATCTGGCGCACCCAGGTGCGCTTCATCGGCGCGGGCGCGATCGCGGTGGCGGCGATCTACACGCTCGCGACGCTCGCGCGCCCGGTGGTGGGCGGGCTGGTCGCGACGCTCGCCGCCTCGCGGCGCGCCGCCACCGCCGACGACCGCGAGCGCGACCTCGCCCCCGGCTGGATCGTGGCGCTCACGCTCGCGTGCCTGGGGGTGGCGGGCGCGCTCGCCTTCACGTTCGCGCGCGCCACGGTGCTGGCGCCGAGCGCGCTCACGCTCACCGCGGCGGCGATCCCGTTCGTGCTGATCGGCGGGTTCCTGATCGCGGGGATCTGCGGCTACATGGCGGGGCTGATCGGCGCCTCGAACAGCCCGATCTCGGGTGTCGGCATCCTCTCGATCGTGGTGTGCGCGTCGGCGCTCGCCGCGGTGGTCACGCCCACCGCCAACACGCGCCCGGCGCTGGTGGCGCTGGCGCTTTTCGTGACCGCGATCGTGTTCGCGTGCGCGACGATCTCGAACGACAACCTCCAGGACCTGAAGACCGGGCAGCTCGTGGGCGCCTCGCCGATGCGCCAGCAGGTGGCGCTGATCGTGGGCGTGGCGGCGGGCGCCGCGGTGATCCCGTCGGTGCTCAACTTGCTGGCGCGCGCCTACGGCTTCGCGGGCGCGGCCAACGTGGGTGTGCTGGCGCCCAACCCGCTACCGGCGCCGCAGGCCACGCTGATCTCGGCGCTCGCGCAGGGCGTGATCGGCGGCAGCCTCGAGTGGCGGATGATCGGGATCGGCGCCGCGGTCGGCGTGGCGCTGATCCTGCTCGACGCGGTGCTGGGCGCGGCGAAGCTGGTGCGGGTGCCGCCGCTCGCCGTCGGGATCGGCATCTACCTGCCGATGTCGGCGACCTTCGCGGTGGTGGTGGGCGCGGTGCTCTCGGAGCTCTACGCGCGCCGCATCCGCGCCTCGCCCGACCCGGCGCGCGCCTCGCGCCTCGGCACGCTGGTGGCGTCGGGGCTGATCGTGGGAGAGAGCCTGTGGGGAGTGCTCAACGCGGGGCTGATCGTGGGGCTCTCGAGCGAGGCGCCGCTCGCGCTGGTGCCCGAGGACTTCGCGGCGGCGCCATGGCTCGGCCTCGCGGGCTTCGCGGCGATCACCGCCGCGCTCTACGGCTGGATGTCGCGGCGTGCGGAGCGGCCCGTCCCCCGCGCTGTTCGCTAGCGCGGCTCGAGCGCGAGGTCGACGATCAGCGGTAGGTGGTCCGAGGCCTCACGCGCGAGCTTGAGACGCGAGGTGAAGTGGTGGCTGAAATGGAGGGGACCGCGCACGTAGACCGCGTCGAGCGCGCCCACCGGCCGCCACGCCGGCCACGTCCGGGTGCGCCGGGTGCCGAAGCCGGACGCGGCCATGAACCCGGCGCGCTTCACCAGCCACCGTCCCACCGCGCCCGACCAGTCGTTGGCGTCGCCCGCGATCACCAGCCGGCTGCGCTGGTTGAGGTGCGCGAGCGCCTGCGCCGAGACGAGCTTGCCCACCTGCCAGCGCCGCTCCAGCGCGGCGAGGCCGAGGTGCCAGTTCGCGAAGTGGACCGAGAGCCGGTGATCACCGACCGGCACCGTGATGTCGGTGACGAGCGCGCCGCGCGCCTTCTTCGGGCGCAGCGTCAGGTTCACGTTGACGCTGCTCACGATCGGGAAGCGGGACAGCGTCGCGTTGCCGTAGTGGCCCCGGCGCAGCTTCACGTTGGGCGCGAACGCGCGGTGCTCGAAGCCACATGCGGCGCCGAGCACGTCCACCTGGCGATGGTGGCGCGAGCGCGGCACGTCCTCGTCGATCTCCTGCAGCATCACCACGTCGGGCTCGTGGTGGCGGATCACCTCCACGATCCGGTCGGGGTCGTAGCGCCGATCGAGCCCGCCGATGCCCTTGTGGATGTTCCAGGTCAGCACGCGCATGCGCCAGAGTCTGTCCGAGGCGCGCGCGCGGCGAGAAGGGATCACGCGCG
>CAYMQR010000174.1:0-9236 GCA_964392195.1 uncultured bacterium
ATGGTCCTGGGCGAGACGTTGAAGGAGTTCGTGCTCAACGGCGCCAGCTCCACCGAGATCAAGCGCGAGGCGATCCGCGGCGCGATGGCGACGCTCCGGCGCAGCTCACTCAACAAAGTGCTCGAGGGCATGACGACTCTGTCCGAAGTGTTTCGCGTGTCCGCTCGGGACGATTAGGAAGACATGGCCAATCTGCACCAGCTCCTGAAGGCGATGATCGAGAAGGGTGCGTCGGATCTGCATCTGACGACGGGGAGCCCGCCGCAGCTGCGCGTCGACGGGCGGCTCGTGCCGCTGCGCATGGACCCGCTCTCGCCGCAGGACACCAAGCAGGCCTGCTACTCGATCCTGACGGACGCGCAGAAGCACCGCTTCGAGGCGCAGAACGAGCTCGACCTGTCCTTCGGCGTGAAGGGCCTGGCGCGCTTCCGCGCGAACATCTTCGTGCAGCGCGGCGCCGTCGCCGGCGCGTTCCGCACGATCCCGTTCAAGATCTTCAGCTTCGAAGAGCTCGGCTTGCCGCCGATCATCCGCGAGCTCGCGAAGAAGCCGCGCGGGCTGGTGCTGGTCACGGGGCCGACCGGCTCCGGCAAGTCCACCACGCTCGCGGCGATCATCGACAAGATCAACACCGAGCGGCACGAGCACATCGTCACGATCGAGGACCCGATCGAGTACCTCCACCAGCACAAGAACTGCGTGATCAACCAGCGCGAGGTCCACTCGGACACCTCGAGCTTCAAGAAGGCGCTCAAGTACATCTTGCGGCAGGACCCGGACGTGGTGCTGATCGGCGAGATGCGCGACCTCGAGACGATCGAGGCCGCGCTGCAGGTCGCGGAGACCGGTCACCTGGTCTTCGCCACGTTGCACACCAACTCGGCTGTGCAGACGATCAACCGTATCCTCGACGTCTTCCCGCCGTATCAGCAGCCGCAGGTTCGTGCCCAGCTCTCGTTCGTCCTCGAGGGTGTGCTGAGCCAGCAGCTCATCCCCAAGTCGACCGGCGTCGGGCGCGCGCTCGCGATCGAGGTCATGATCCCGAACCCCGCGATCCGCAACTTGATCCGCGAGGAGAAGGTCCACCAGATCTACTCGCAGATGCAGGTCGGCCAGTCGAAGTTCGGCATGCAGACGATGAACCAGTCGTTGCTCGCCTGCTACATGAAGCGGCAGATCACGCTGGACGAGGCGATGGGCCGGTCCGGCGACATCGAGGAGTTCATCAACATGCTGCACGCCGCCGAGCAGGAGCAGGCGAAGGCGGCTTCGGGCAAGGGCGGAAGCAGGCCACAGGCAGCATACTGATCGACGAGGAGCGGCTCGTCCGGGCGGTGGCACGCAGGGGTGCACCACGGCGGGACGGCCGGGAGTAGCGCAGAGGTCGGGATCTCGGGGTTTCGCCAGCGAGATCGGAGGGTTCGATGCCTCAGTTCACTTACGAAGGAAAGACCCGGACGGGCGAGGTGAAGAAGGGCACGATCGACGCGCCCAGCCGGGCCGCCGTCACGGCGCAGCTCCGCAAGCAGAACATCACCCCGACCACCATCAAGGAGAGCAAGAAGGGCGGGGGCGGCGGTCTCGAGAGGAGCATGTCGCTCAACCTGGCGCTGTTCCAGCCGAGCGTGAACCAGAAGGACGTCGTCGTGTTCGCGCGGCAGTTCGCGACCATGATCGACGCCGGTCTGCCGCTGGTCCAGTGCCTCGAGATCCTCGCGTCGCAGCAGGACAACCCGACCTTCAAGAAGGTCCTCTTCGAGGTGAAGGCGGACGTCGAGGGCGGCAGCACCTTCGCCGAGGCGCTGAGCAAGCACCCGAAGATCTTCGACGAGCTGTTCGTGAGCCTCATCGAGGCCGGTGAGATCGGCGGTATTCTCGACACCATCCTCAACCGCCTCGCGATCTTCCTCGAAAAGTCGATCAAGCTGAAGCGGCAGATCAAGGGCGCGTTGATCTACCCGTCGGCGATCATCACCGTCGCCGCGATCGTGACCATCGTCATCCTCATCTTCGTGATCCCGACCTTCCAGAAGATGTTCGAGGGTTTCGACGCTGCCTTGCCGCTGCCCACACAGATCGTGATCGCGGTCAGCACGTTCGTGCAGAACTACATCGCGCTCATCATCGTCGGTCTCATCGCCCTCGGCTTCGGCCTCCGGCAGCTCTACCAGACCGAGAACGGCCGCAAGGTGATGGACGCGATGGCGCTGAAGGCGCCGCTGGTCGGGCCGATCATCCGCAAGTCGGCGGTCGCGCGGTTCACCCGGACGCTGGGCACGATGGTGTCGTCGGGAGTGCCGATCCTCGAGGCCCTCACCATCACCGCCAAGACGTCCGGAAACCGCACCATCGAAACGGCGATCCTGCAGACTCGGTCCAGCATCAGCGAGGGCAAGACCATCGCCGAGCCTCTCGCCGAGTCGAAGGCGTTCCCGCCGATGGTCGTGCAGATGATCGCGGTCGGTGAGGCAACCGGCTCGATGGATACCATGCTGCAGAAGATCGCCGACTTCTACGAGGACGAGGTCGATACCGCGGTGAAGGGCCTCACCTCGCTGCTCGAGCCGGCGCTCATGTTGTTCCTCGGCATCACGGTCGGCGGTCTGATCGTCTCGATGTACCTGCCGATCTTCAAGCTCGCCACCGTCATTTGACGGGCTCGATCGCCTCTTTGCCCGCACCTCCCGGGCCGGCCGTCGTCGGCCGGCCCGAGCCTTCTCCGCCCGACGCGGCGAACGAGCCGTTAGGCGCCGCCCACGCCCCGGCGGCGCTCGCCGTCGGGGCGGCCATCCGTCGCGACGAGGCGTGGTTCGGGGGCGAGGACCGCTTCCGGCGCATCCTGTGGGTGCTCCTCGCCCGGGTGCTGACCGTCACGTTCCTCCTGGGGTTCTCGGCGTGGTTCCAGCTCCACATCGAGCCCCAGCTCCTCAGCCCGCCGCTGCTCTCGCTCTACGTCCTGATCGCGGTGACGTACGTCATCACCGCGCTTTCGGTCGTCTCCGCGAGCCGGGTCGAACGCCACCCCCGGTTCGTCTACTTCCAGCTCTTCTGGGACATCCTCTTCACGACCACGGTCGTCTACCTGACCGGCGGAGTGAACAGCTTCTTCATCATCTTCTACTGCTTCTGCGTGATCTACGCGTCGGTCCTGATCGAGCGCATCGGCTGGGTCCTATCCGCCTCGCTCTGCAGCCTGACGCATTCGGGACTCCTCGCGCTTCAGCAGATCGGCTTCATCACGCCCTTCTCCTCGCTCGTCGGACAGGCGCCGAGCGTCGCCGGAAACGTCTACTACTCGAGCGTGATCTACGGCGCCGCGTTCTTCGCGGTCGGTGCGTTCACGAACTACCTGTCCGGGCAGCTCCGCGAGACCGGGCGCGTCCTCAAAGAGAAGACGATCGACTACGCGGAGCTGGCGACGCTCACCTCCGACATCCTGCAGAGCCTCAACACCGGCCTGCTGACGGTGGATCGGGCCGGACGCATCACGTCGTTCAATCAGGCAGCGGAGCGGATCACCGGCCTGCGGTTCGCCGACGTCTTCGGTCGCTCGCTCACGGAGGTGCTTCCCGAACTCGGCACCGGGATGCGCAACTCGGGAGGAACCTCGGCGGACCGGTGGGAGGGCACGATCCAGACCGCCGGAGGCGAGTCGCGCCACCTGGGCCTGAGTCTGACCGGGCTCCACAACGGCTTCGGCGAGGAGGTCGGGCTGGTCGTCTCGTTCCAGGACATCTCCCGGGTGAAGGAGATGGAGCGCGACCTTCGCCGTTCCGACCGCCTCGCGGCGGTCGGCGAGTTGGCCGCCGGGCTCGCCCACGAGGTCCGCAACCCCCTCGGCAGCATGAGCGGCTCGATCCAGATGCTCCGGGAAGGGCTGACCCTCGATCCGGCCTCCGAGCGGCTGATGGGGATCGTGAGCCGCGAGATGGACCGCCTCGATCGCCTCATCGCGAACTTCCTGCAGTTTGCCCGGCCCAGCCAGCCCGATCCGCGCCCGGTCGGGCTGGTGGTGCTGATGGAGGAGACCCTCGACCTCCTCCGTCTGCATCCCGACGCCAGCGGCGTCGAGGTGAAGACCGAGATCGATCCGGGACTCAGGGTGTTCGCCGACCTGGAGCAGCTCCGCCAGGTGCTGTGGAATCTCGTCCTCAACGCGGTGCAGGCGATGAAGCCAGGCGGCGGTGGTACGCTCTCGATCACCGCGCACTCCAACGGCGCCAACGTGGCGATCGCCTTCGAGGACACTGGCCCTGGCATCCCGCCGGAAGTGATGGATCGGATCTTCGATCCGTTCTTCACCACCCGCCCCAAGGGCTCGGGACTCGGACTCTCGGTCGTCCACCGGATCGTCGAGGCCCACCGCGGGCGGATCGCGGTGGGGCCGGGCGCGGAGGGGCGCGGCGCCCGGTTCGTCATCGAGCTGCCGGCGCCGCCAGTGTGAGAGCGAGGTAGCCTTGGCGCTGCGAGCGACGCGGCGCGGGGAAGGGATTCGGAGCGATGCGCAAAGGACGGATCCTCGTCGTGGACGACGAGGAGAGCATGCGCGAGTTCATGGAGCTGTTGCTCAACCGCGACGGCTTCGACGTGGCGCTTCACCACGGTGACGCGACCGTGCTGCCGTTCATCGACCGCGAGGTGTTCGACGTGGTCGTGTGCGACATGAAGATGCCGCAGGTCACCGGTCTCGACGTGCTGGCCCGCGTGAAGGAGGTGAGCCCCTCCACGGCGGTGATCATGATGACGGCTTACGCATCCGCGCAGGACGCGGTCGAGGCGATGAAGCGCGGTGCCTACGACTACGTGCTGAAGCCGTTCAAGACCGACGAGATCCGCCTCATCGTCCGTAACGCGCTCGAGAAGACCCGCCTCGAGGAAGAGAACATCCGACTCAGGAAGGAGCTCGACCGCCGCACGCCGATCCGCGCGCTGATCGGCGAGAGCGTCGGTATGGCGCGGATCCACGAGCTGATCCACCGCGTCGCGCCGACCCGCTCGAACGTGCTGATCACCGGCGAGAGCGGCACGGGCAAGGAGCTCGTGGCGCGCGCCATCCACGACCAGAGCCAGCGCCGATCCGAGGCGTTCGTCACGGTCAACTGCGGCGCGATCCCGGAGACGCTCATCGAGAGCGAGCTGTTCGGCCACGTGCGCGGCTCGTTCACCGGCGCGATCGTGATCGAGCGCGGCCTCTTCGAGGTGGCGGACGGCGGCACGCTGTTCCTGGACGAGATCGCCGAGCTTCCCCTGGCGATGCAGGTCAAGCTGCTGCGGGCGATCCAGGAGCGCACGTTCAAGCGTGTCGGCGGCAACGACGACGTCCGGGTCGACGTCCGGATCGTCGCGGCCACCAACCGCAACCTGGAGAAGGAGGTGAAGACGGGTCGCTTCCGCGAGGACCTCTTCTACCGACTGAACGTCATCGAGATCCGCCTTCCGCCCCTCCGTGAGCGCACCGACGACATCCCGCTCCTGGTCCGGCACTTCCTCGGCAAGTACGCGAAGGAGATGGGGCGTGGCACGCGGCGAATGACGCCGGAGGCGATGGAGGCGATGCAGCGCTACCGCTTCCCCGGCAACGTCCGCGAGCTCGAGAACATCCTCGAGCGCGCGCTCGCGCTCGCGCCGACCGACGAGATCGGCCCCGACAGCCTGCCGCGCGAGGTGGGCGGCATCGACGGGCGCGCCGCGACCCCGGTCTTCGAGGTCCCCGCCGAGGGTGTCGAGATCGACCGCATCCTCGACGACGTCGAGCGCAGTCTCCTGCTGCAGGCGCTGCAACGAACGGGTGGGGTGCGCAAGGACGCGGCCCGCCTGCTCGGCATCACGTTCCGCTCGATCCGCTACCGCCTCCAGAAGCTCGGCATCAACGTCGAGGAGGACGTGACGGACGACTCCGCTCCGTGAGCGCTGTCGCCGTTCGCGCCCGAGGCGCCCGGTGACGAGACCCGCCGCGGCCGCGTCGCTGCGGTGCGAGTCGCTCGCGCGAAGCCCGCTCGCGTTGGTGGGAGCGGCGCTGCTCGCGACCTTCCTCCTCTACGGCAGTGCCCTGCCGTTCGGCTTCACGTTCGACGACGCCGAGATGGTCGCGACCAACCCGCTGCTGGCGGAGCCGGACCTCGTCCGGATCTTCGGTTCGCCGATCTTGCCCCCGCAGCAGGGCGTACCGAACGATCTCTACCGGCCGGTCGGCGTAGCCAGCCTGGCCCTCGACCACCGCCTCGGCGGCGGATCTACCTGGGCGTATCGGCTTTCGAACGCGGTCCTGCACGCGCTGGCGAGCCTGCTCGTAATCGGGGTGGCGCGCGCGTGGGGCGCCTCGCGGGCGACCGCACTGCTCGCCTCCGCAGTCTTCCTCGTCCACCCGATCCACAGCGAGGCGGTGCTGCAGATCAAGGGGCGCTTCGAGCTCCTCGCCGCCGTACTCGGGCTGGGCGCGATCGTCGCCGGTGGCTGCCTGCGTCACGGCCCGGCTCGAGTCGCGATCCCGCTGGCGCTATGGATCGGCGCGATGCTCTCGAAGGAGAGCGCGCTCGGGCTCGCGTTGCTCGCGCCGGTGCTCGTCGGCACGGGCGGGTGGGGCGTCCGGACCGGGTCGGACGAGCGACGGCGTGGCCGGACTGCTGCCGTGCTCGGTGTGCTCGCGCTCTGCGCGGCCGCGGTCGGGGCGGTCCTGGCGCTCCGCCTGAACGCGCTCGGTACGCTTGCGCGGCCGGCGGCCGTGCACGTCCTCGACAATCCCCTCGCGCACGTCGGCGCCGCCGAGCGCCTGTGGACGTCACTCGACCTGGTGTGGCGCTATGCGCGGCTGATGGCGTTCCCGATCCGGCTGAGCGCCGACTATTCGTACGCCACCATCGAGCCCCGAGCCTTTCCGGCCGGGGCGGGTTCCTGGTTCGCTCTGGCGATCGCCCTGGCCACGCTGGTCTGGCTCGCGCGCGCGTGGCGCGCCCGCGACCGGTTCACGGTCGCAGCGCTGACGCTGATCGCCGGCCCCTACTCGGTCGTCTCCAACGCGCTGCTGCCGATCGGCACCATCCTCGGCGAGCGGCTCGTCTACCTGCCGTCGGCCGGCGTGTGCCTCCTCGCCGCGCGCGCCGTCGTTGCGCTCGCACGCCGCACGCAGCGGAACGCGACCGCCGCGCGCTCGGTTGCGGCGCTCGCGGGGGTCGTGCTGGTGTTCCTCGCCGTGCGCACCTCGATCCGGGTTCCCGACTGGTCGAACAACCTCCGGCTCTTCGAGGCCGCGCTCGATGTCAACCCTCGCAGCGCAAAGATGCTGGCGTGGGTGGGGCGGGCCCACCTCGAGCGGAACGACCTCGAGGCCGCGGTTCTGCTGCTGACCCGCGCGACCGAGCTCGTCCCCAACTGGATCGATCCACGCGTCCACCTCGCGCGGGCGCTGATCTTTCTCGACCGGATCGGCGACGCCGAGCGCGAACTCGACGTGGCCTCGGCCGACGCGCCCCCGGGCGAGCCGTGGATCCCGTATCACCGTGGCCTGATCGCGCTACGCCGCGAGCGCTTCGCCGACGCGGCGCAGACCTACGTGGACGCGATCCGCCGGTTTCCCGAGGACCGCCGTCTCGATCGCGAGTTGCCGCGCTTGCGTGAGGCGCTCGGGGCGATCGAGAGCTCAGCGGCGGTGGAGGCGGGGTGCGGTGGCGCCCCGTCGTGGGCGAACGCCTGGCTCGCCACCCTCGATGCGCCCGGCCTCCTCTCGGACCGCCTGGCGCGCGGCGCGCCCCCGCCGCGTCCATCGTGCGAGAGTCGGCCCGCGCCACCGTGATATTCTCGATGGATCGACGCCGCGACGGTCGCGCGAGGTGAGAGAGCGTGGAGCACGTGCTGGAGTTCGAACGGGAGCTGGACGACCTCGAGAAGAGGATCTCCGAGCTCAAGCGCTTCGCCGCGGGTGGAAATCCGAACCTGAGCGACGAGCTCGAGCGCCTCGAGCGCAAGCTCGACAAGCGCCGCGCCGAGATCTTCCAGGGGCTCACGCCTTGGCAGATCACGCAGCTCGCCCGTCACCCGGCACGCCCCCAGACCCTCGACTTCATCGAGCGCCTCTTCGACGACTGGATCGAGCTCCACGGCGATCGCGGCTACGGTGACGATCCGGCGATCCTGAGCGGCCTCGCCCGCTTCCGAGGCACCCCGGTCGTCGTCCTCGGCCACCAGAAGGGGCGTCGCACCGGAGAGAAGGTGCGGCGTAACTTCGGCATGCCGCACCCCGAGGGTTACCGGAAGGCCCAGCGGCTCCTGATGCTCGCCGAGCGCTTCGGACTCCCGGTTCTGAGCTTCGTCGACACCTCGGGCGCCTACCCCGGGATCGGTGCCGAGGAGCGAGGGCAGGCCGAGGCGATCGCGGTCAGCATCCAGACCATGATCGACCTCGCCACGCCGATCCTCGTCACCGTGATCGGCGAGGGCGGCAGCGGCGGAGCGCTCGCGATCGGGGTGGGGGATCGGGTCTTCATGCTGCGCTACTCTGTCTACAGCGTGATCTCGCCGGAGGGTTGCGCCGGCATCCTGTGGAACGACGGCCAGAAGGCCGAGGCGGCGGCCAGCGCGCTCAAGCTGACGGCGCCCGACCTCCACGGGCTCGGCATCATCGACGCGATCGTCGAGGAACCCCGCGGCGGCGCGCACCGTGACACCGACGAGGCAGCGCGGCTCCTCGGCCAGACCCTGGAGCGAGCGCTCGGGGAAGTGCGCGCGGTGCCGATCCAGGCGCTCGTCGACGCCCGCTACCAGAAGTTCCGCTCGATCGGCGTGTTCCAGAGCCGCTGAGCCGCCGGCCACACGAGCGGGACGATCAGGTGGAACCGCTCGGGCTCGTCCGCTCGGCCGCGGCGGACCCGGCCGCCGAGGCGAGCTCCGCCGCGAGCGCCAGCCTCGACCTCACGATCGTGCTACCGACCCGCAACGAGGCCGGCAACCTGCGTGCGCTCTTCGACGGCCTCGCGGCTCTCGCGAGGCGAGTCCCGCCTCACCTACGAGGTGCTGGTGGTCGACGCCGCGTCCCACGACGGCACCGCCGAGCTCGCCGCGAGCCTCGGCGCGCGCGTCCACCGCCAGGAGGGTGCCGGCTACGGCGCGGCGCTGGCCGAGGCCTTCCGGCGCGTGCGCGGGCGGCACGTCGTCACGATGGACGCGGACCTCTCGCACAGTCCGTTCGTCATCCGTGACCTCTACCGGCGCCGCTTCGAGGCCGACGTGCTGATCGCCTCGCG
>CAYMQR010000175.1:0-2381 GCA_964392195.1 uncultured bacterium
CGGCGCCCTCGACGCCAAGGTCCGCAAGGAGCTGCGCCGCTGGCTGCGCCGGCTCCAGGACGACCTGCGCATCACCAGCGTGTTCGTGACCCACGACCAGGAGGAGGCGCTCGAGGTCGCCGACCGCGTGGTGGTGATGAACGAAGGTAAGATCGAGCAGGTCGGCGCTCCCGACGACGTCTACGATCGTCCCGCGAGCCGCTTCGTCTACAACTTCCTGGGCGACGTGAACCTCTTCCATGGCCGCGTCCACCAGGGCCAGGCACAGCTCGGCGGGCTCGAGGTCGAGGTGCCCGAGCACCATGGCACGCTCGACACCGCCGCGGTCGCGTTCGTTCGCCCGCACGACGTGGACGTCGCCCGCTACCGAAACGGCGCGCCGTCGATCGAGGCCACCGTGCGCCACGTCAAGGCGCTCGGTCCGCGGGTCCGGCTCTACCTCGAGCGCACCGAGGAAGGCGCGGAGATCGAGGCGGAGCTGAGCCGCGAGCGCTTCGAGGAGCTGGCCCTCGCCGAGGGCGAGAAGGTCTACGTCAGCCTCCGCAAGCTGCGAGTGTTCGTCGAGGACTCGAAGTCGGCGGCGTGACCGCGGCCGACCCGCGCACGGCGGGAGGATGAACCGAAACATCGGCGAGGGTCGCACGGCCCTCGCCCGGCGGAGCGCACGAGCGTACGCCAGGAGGAACGATGACGTGGCAAGCGTGGGTGACCCTCGGGACGGTGGTCGGGATGCTCTACGTGATGGTGCGGAACCTGGCGGGGCCGGACGTCACGTTGCTGGGCGGCGTGGTGCTGCTGCTCTCGTGCGGCATCCTGAGCAGCAAGGAGGCGTTCGCCGGGTTCGCGAACGAAGGCATGCTCACGGTGGGCGTGCTGTTCGTGGTCGCGGCGGCGATGCGCGAGACCGGCGCGCTCGACTTCTTCGTGCGGCGCGTCCTCGGCCGGCCGCGCACCGTGATCGGCGCGCAGCTCCGCCTCATGGTGCCGTCCGCCGCGATCTCGGCGTTCATCAACAACACGCCGCTCGTCGCGGCGATGGTGCCGATCGTCAGTGACTGGTCGAAGCGCATCGGGGTGTCGGCCTCGCGGCTGATGATGCCGCTGAGCTGGGCCACGATCCTGGGCGGCACGTGCTCGCTGATCGGCACCAGCACCAACCTGGTGGTGGTCGGGCTGGTGCAGAAGAGGGACCCTTCGATCCACATCCCGCTCTTCGAGATCGCGTGGGTCGGCGTACCGGTGGCGATCGTGGGGATCGCCTACACGGTGCTGCTCTCGAAGCGGCTGCTGCCCGATCGCACCGGCTCGCTCGAGGCGCTGCGCGACCCGCGCGAGTACACGGTGGGGATGCGGGTGGAGGCCGGCTCGCCGGTGGTCGGGATGACCATCGAGGAGGCCGGGTTGCGCCACCTGCCGGGCCTCTTCCTCGTGGACGTCGAGCGCGGCGGCGACCTGCTGCCGGCGGTCGGACCGGAGGTCCGCCTCAAGGCGGACGACCAGCTCACCTTCGCCGGTGTCGTCGAGAGCGTCGTCGACCTGCGCAAGATCCGTGGCCTGGTGCCGGCCACCGAGCAGGTCGCGAAGCTCACCGAGCCGCGCCCCGAGCGGCGGCTGGTGGAGGCGGTGGTGGCGTCGCAGTCGCCGCTGGTCGGCAAGACCCCCAAGGAGATCGAGTTCCGCACCGTCTACAACGCCGCGATCATCGCGGTGCACCGCCGCGGCGAGCGGGTGCGCGGCAAGATCGGCACGATCGAGCTCAAGGCCGGCGACACGCTGCTGCTCGACACACACCCGAACTTCCTGCGCGCGCGCAGGAACGACGCCGCGTTCGCACTGGTCGCCGGCGTGGAGGGCAGCGCCGCGCCGCGCCACGAGCGCGCGTGGCTGGCGGGCGGGATCGTCGTGGCGATGATCGTCGCCAACGCGGCCGGCTGGATCTCGTTGCTCCAGGCGGGGTTGCTCGCGGCGGGTGCGCTGGTGCTGACGCGCTGCCTCACGACGGACGAGGCGCGCGAGTCGGTCGACCTGCGGGTGCTGGTGGCGATCGCCGCGTCGTTCGGCGTGGGCGCCGCGATCGAGCAGAGCGGGCTCGCCAAGGTGCTCGGCGCCGAGATCGTGCGGCTCGCGGAGCCGCTCGGCCCCCTCGGCATCCTCGCCGCCGTCTACGTCGCGACCACGGTGCTGACCGAGCTGGTCACCAACAACTCGGCCGCCGCGCTCATGTTCCCGATCGCGATCGCCACCGCCGAGGCCGCGCACGCGCCGAGCCTCAAGCCCTTCTACTACGTGGTCATGATGGCCGCCTCGGCGAGCTTCTCCACGCCGATCGGCTACGCCACCAACCTCATGGTCTTCGGCCCCGGCGGCTACCGCTTCGGCGA
>CAYMQR010000175.1:2481-9207 GCA_964392195.1 uncultured bacterium
CCGGACGGAGAAAGGGCGCGGGGTGTTGCGCCCCGCGCCCTTTCGATGGGCCGGCCCTCGAAGAGCCCGGTTCAGGCGGCGGCTTCGGCGAAGATGCGCTTCCGCAGCATGCGTGCCTTGCGCTTGAGCGTGGTCATCGTGTTGCGCTGGATGACGAGGCGGCGCGCCTTGCGGTAGAGCCGCATCCGCTCCTCGGCCGGGAAATCGGGAGTGTCGAAGACCGGCGTGTTCGAGAAGTGGTGGAACTTGGTGTAGTCGGCGTGGATGATGCGGCCATTCTGCTTGGCGTATTCCCACAGCTCGGTCTTCGGATAGGGACGCGCCAGGTAGAACTCGACGGTCGCGAGCGGCATGCGCCGCGCGAAGTCGATCGACCGCTCGATGGTCTCGGGGGTGTCGCCCGGGTTGCCGATCATGAACTGGCCGGTGATCTCGATGCCGGCGCCCGCCAGGTTGGCGATGCCCTGCTCGAGGTCGGCGAGCGACTCGCCCTTCTTGATCTTGAGCAGCATGTCGTCGTCGGCGCTCTCGATCCCGATCGCCACCGTGAGGCAGCCGGCCTTGCGCATCTTCTCGCACAGGTCGCGCGGCGCGCGGTCGGCGCGCAGCCCCCAGATGCCCCACACGATGTCGAGCTTCTTCTCGGTGACGAGGTCGCAGAACTCGTGGACGCGCTGCAGCTTGAGGTTGAACGTGTCGTCGACGATCACGAACCAGCGGTGCGGGATGTTCCACTTGCCGAGCGCCCACTCGATCTCGTCGACCAGCTCGTCGGCCTTGCGGTAGCGCCACGGCCGCCCGCTCACGGCCGGCACCGAGCAGAACACACACTGATACGGACAACCGCGGCTCGTGAGCAGCGGGTAGGCCTCGTAGGCCTCCATCTGGAAGAGGTGGAACGCGGGCCGGCCGAGCGCGCCGAGGTCGCGGATCCACGGCGCCTTCTCCACCATCTTCACTTCGTTGCGGTCGCGGTAGATGAGCCCGGGGATCTCGGCGAGGTGCTCGGGGGTGTCGGCGCCATCGAGGATCATCCTCGTGAGCCGCGGCATGACCTCTTCACCCTCGCCGATCACCGCGTAGTCGATCGACGGCACGTCGAGGGTGCCGGCCTCGCTCACCGACACGTGCGGCCCGCCGACGATGATCTTGGTGTCGGGCCGGCGGTGCTTGATGTCGGCGATCGAGATCATCACCCGGTCCCAGGTGAAGCTGGTCGCGGTGATGCCGACCACCGCCGGGATGCGCTCGAGGAACGCGGCCCAGCCGTGGTCGCTCGCCACCTCGCGGTCGATGACCTCGACCGTGAGCCCCTCTTTCTCGAGAGCGGTGGCGATGTACCCGATGCCCAGGTTCGGGAAGAACGGCTTGCGTAGGCTCCGCGGGCCGGCGTCGATCAGCGCCACGTCCCGGATTTGAGCTCCCGGCTTCAGCATGTGCCTGGATCCTCGACGGAAACGACCTCACGGTCCGTGCAGTCACGTGAGTCGGGTTAGGGAAGAAAAGAATACCACGCCGCTTTCGGGCGCCGCTCGTGCGCGGTTCGGGGTTCCGGGGGGCGAGCCCGGGTCCGGGAGTGGCCGCTCCGCGAGGAGCCGCCCGTTCCGGCCGGCGATCTCGCGCCGCCGAGTCTTGACGCTCGCGCACCTGGGTGCGAATCTTCCGGGCTCGTCGCCCGGACCCAACGACACCGGGCGATACGCGGGTGTAGCTCAGTTGGTAGAGCACGACCTTGCCAAGGTCGGGGTCACCGGTTCGAATCCGGCCACCCGCTCCAGTGAACGAAGGAGGCCGGCGAAGAGCCCGGCCTTTTTCGTGTGCGGCGGAAGGAGAGCGCGAGTCAGGTCGTAGACAGCACGTCCGGGTACGGTACCCAAGTGGTTAAGGGAGCGGTCTGCAAAACCGCTATTCACCGGTTCGAATCCGGTCCGTACCTCCAAGCCAGCCGGTCGCAGTCGGGCCGATCACGAGCCGCGCGCGAGACCCCTCGCGCGCGGTTTCGCGTTGGGGCCGGCACCGCCGCGCACCGATCGGACGACGCCGTCCGGAACCCTCGCGGTGGGGCATTCGCCGTTGCGTGAAGTGCGCGATCGGCGGATCGGATTGGGGTAGGCTGGTCGCACACCGCGCTCGCCGGCCGAGGCCTCCACCCCGATGACTTCGATTCCCGCGCACGTCGACTGGATCCGCGGCCGGCACGACGAGATGTGCCGGCTCGTCACCGTGTGGTCGGGGCTGAACAGCGGCACGCTCAACGTCGGCGGCCTGCGTGAGCTGGCGAACCGGGTCGGCGAGCGCTTCGCGGCGCTGGGCGGCGAGGTCGCGCTGGACGACGTCTCCCCCAACGAGGTCGTCGACGACCGCGGCAACCGCGCCAGCGAGCCGCTCGGCCGGATCGTGCGGGTGCGCAAGCGACCGGAGGCTCCGATCCAGGTCTTGCTGGTCGCGCACCTCGACACGGTCTTCGCCGCCGACGACGCGTTCCAGCGCGTCACCGTGGTCGACGAGCACACGCTGCGCGGCCCCGGCGTGGCCGACTGCAAGGGCGGGATCGCGGTGATGCTCACCGCGCTCGAGGCGTTAGAGCGCTTCGACCGCGCCGGCGAGGTGGGCTGGGAGGTGGTGCTCAACCCCGACGAGGAGATCGGCTCGCCCGGCTCGCGGGGCATGCTCCTCGAGCGCGCCAAGCGCTTCGACGCGGGGCTGGTGTTCGAGCCGGCGCTGCCGTCGGGCGCGCTGGTGAGGGCGCGCAAGGGCTCGGGCAACTTCACTCTCGTGGTGCGCGGCCGGACCGCGCACGCGGGGCGCGACTTCGACGCGGGCCGCAACGCGATCCACGCGCTCGCCTCGGCGGTCGAGATCCTCGGCCGCCTCTCCGGCTCGCGGCCGGGGCTCACGGTCAACGTCGGCCAGATCGTCGGCGGCACCGCGGTGAACGTGGTGCCCGACGTGGCGGTCGCGCGCTTCAACGTGCGCGTCGTCGAGCCCGCCGACCAGGCGTTCGTGGAGGCGCGGCTGCGCGACCTGGTGGCGAGCCTCGAGAGCAAGGAGGGGATCCGCCCCGAGCTCTTCGGCGCGTTCGGCGCGCCGCCCAAGCCGTTCGCCGGTCCGAGCGCCGAGCTCCTCGGCCACATCCTCGACTGCGGGCACGACCTCGGGCTCGACCTCGCCACCGAGACCAGCGGCGGCGTGTGCGACGGCAACCGCCTGGCGGCGGCGGGGCTCGCGACGGTGGACTCGCTCGGCCCGCGCGGCATCGGCATCCACACCGATCGCGAGGTGCTGCACCTCGACACGCTCACCGAGCGCGCGCGGGTCGCGGCGCTGCTGCTCACGCGCCTCGCCACCCGCGAGATCGCGTGGCCCACCCGCGAGCGGCCGGCGCCGCGGAGCTGACGCGCCATGGACCGGGTCCGTCCTGCGCGGGTGGCGGACCTCGAAGCGCTGCTCTACCTTGCGACGCTCACCGGCTTCGGCCTCACCACGCTGCCGCGCGACCCCGAGTTCCTGCGCAAGCGGCTCGTCGAGTCGGAGCGCAGCTTCGCCCACGACACCGACGAGCCGCGCGGCGAGCCGTACCTGTTCGTGCTGGAGAGCGGCGCCGACGGCGCGGTGATCGGCACCAGCGCGATCTGGTCGAAGGTGGGCGGCTTCGAGCCGTTCTACGCCTACCGGCTCGAGACCGCGCTCCACGAGTCGAAGATGCTCGGGGTGCGGAAGGAGGTGCCGGTCCTGCACCTGGCCCGCGAGCACAGCGGGCCGTGCGACGTGGGCGGGCTCTTCCTGGCCCCCGCCGCGCGCGCGGGCGGACGCGGGCGGCTGCTCTCGCTGGCGCGCTTCCTGTTCATGGCCGAGCACCCGCGGCCCTTCGACCCCGAGGTGATCTCGGAGATCCGTGGGGTCAGCGACTTAAGCGGCGAGTCGCCGTTCTGGGAGGGGCTCGGCCGGCACTTCTTCGACATCGACTTCCCGAAGGCCGACTACCTGAGCCTGCTCAACAAGCGCTTCATCGCCGACCTCATGCCCGTGCATCCGATCTACATCCCGCTGTTGCCGGCGGCGGCGGCGGCGGTGATCGGCGAGCCGCACCCGATGAGCCGCGGCGCGCTCAAGCTGCTGGAGGCCGAGGGCTTCCGCCGCAGCCGCATGGTCGACGTGTTCGACGCCGGGCCGGTGATCCACGCGCGCCTCGAGGACGTGCGCACGGTGCGCGAGAGCGTGCGCGCCGAGGTGGAGGAGCTGCTCGAGGCGGCGCCCGAGGGCGAGGAGCAGCTGGTGTGCAGGGCGGCGTCGAAGGGCGGGTTCCGGGCGGTCGCCACGACGGTGCAGCTCACCCGCGACGCGGGCGTGGTGCTCTCGCGCGCGGCGGCGGAGCGCCTCGAGGTGGGAGTGGGAGATCACGTTCGTTTCGCGCCGAGCCGCGCGCCGGCCGGCGGGGAGAGCGGGCCATGAGCGGAAGCGTGCGGGCGCGAGGGCACTTCCTGGGTGGGCGGTGGATCGAGGGCGCGGGGGCGCCGCTGGTGTCCGAGGACCCGGCGACCGGCCACCTCGTGTGGCAGGGGCGCGCCGCGCTCTCCGCCGAGGTCGATCGCGCCGTGCGCGCGGCGCGCGCTTCGTTTTCCGGCTGGGCCGCGCGCGCCCCCGAGGCGCGGATCGCCGTGCTCGAGTCGTTTCGCGCGGCGCTCGAGAAGCACCGCGGCGAGCTCGCGCACACGCTGTCTCGCGAGACCGGCAAGCCGCTCTGGGAGTCGACCGCCGAGGTCGGCACCATGATCGGCAAGATCGCGCTGAGCGTGGAGGCGTACCGCACGCGCGTCGCGGGGAGCAGCACCGAGAAGAACGGCGAGCGCGCCGCCACCCGCTACCGGCCGCACGGCGTGCTCGGCGTGCTCGGCCCCTTCAACATGCCGGGCCACCTGCCCAACGGGCACATCGTGCCGGCGCTGCTCGCGGGCGACACCGTGGTGTTCAAGCCGAGCGAGCTGACGCCGTGGGTGGGCGAGCGCACCGTCGCGCTGTGGGAGGAGGCGGGGCTTCCCGAGGGCGTACTCAACCTCGTGCAGGGTGGCCGCGAGACCGGCGCCGCGCTCGCGTCGCACCCCGACCTCGACGGCTTGCTCTTCACCGGCAGCTTCGAGGGGGGGCGCGCGCTGAGCCGGGTCTTCGCCGAGACGCCCGGCAAGCTGCTGGCGCTCGAGATGGGCGGGAACAACCCGCTGGTGGTGTGGGACGTCCGCGAGCCGGCCCTCGACGGCGCGGCGCTGCTCGCTGTGCAGTCGGCGTTCGTGACCGCGGGGCAGCGCTGCACCTGCGCGCGGCGGCTGATCGTGCCGCGCGGCGAGGAGGGCGATCACTTCCTGGCGCGGCTCATGACCTGGACCGCGCGGGTGCGCGTGGGGCCGTTCATCGATCGCCCCGAGCCGTTCGCGGGGCCGGTGATCTCGGTGGGCGCGGCGGAGCGCGTGCTCGCGGCGCAGAGCGAGCTCGCGACGCACGGCGCCCACCTGGTGGTCGAGGCGAAGCCGGTGGGGCCGCGCCTCAACCTGCTCGCACCCGGCATCGTCGACGTCACCGACGTCGGTGCGCGCGACGATCGCGAGATCTTCGGTCCGCTCCTGCAGGTGTTCCGGGCGCGCACCTGGGACGACGCGCTCGACGAGGCGAACCGCACCCGCTTCGGGCTCGCGGCGGGCCTGGTGAGCGACGACCCCGAGCTGTGGAGCGAGTTCGAGGCGCGGGTCCGCGCGGGCGTGGTGAACTGGAACCGGCCCACCACGGGCGCGAGCGGTGCCTTGCCGTTCGGTGGCATTGGGCAGAGCGGCAATCACCGGCCGAGCGGTTTCTTCGCCGCCGACTACTGCTCGTATCCGGTGGCTACGCTGACGCGATCCGAGGTGGCGGTCCCGGAGACGCCGCTGGTGGGGATCGAGATGCCGCCATGAGCGCGAGCGAGCTCAACTTCGACGGGATCGTCGGCCCCACGCACAACTACGCGGGGCTCGCGCACGGCAACGTGGCGTCGGCGAGCAACCGCGGGCTGGTGTCGAGCCCGCGGGCGGCGGCGCTGCAAGGGCTGGCCAAGGCGAAGCTGCTCGCCGGGCTCGGCGTGCCGCAGGCGGTGCTGCCCCCGCAAGAGCGCCCGGACGCGGCGGCGCTCAAGACGCTCGGCTTCGAGGGCTCGGACGCCGAGGCGCTCCACCAGGCGGCGCGCGAGGCGCCGCGGCTCCTGGCGGCGGTGGCGAGCGCCTCCAGCATGTGGACCGCGAACGCGGCCACGGTGTCGCCGAGCGCCGACGCGCGCGACGAGCGCGTCCACTTCACGCCCGCGAACCTGGTGGCCCACCTGCACCGCTCGCTCGAGCCCGCGCTGGTCGCGCGGGTGTTGCACCGGATCTTCCCCGACCCGGCGCACTTCGCGCACCACGCGCCGCTCGCGGCCACGGTCGCGCTCGGCGACGAGGGCGCGGCGAACCACACGCGGCTCTGCGCGGGGTTCGGCCGGCCGGGTGTCGAGCTCTTCGTGTACGGGCGCGACGGGCTCGACGGCGCGCGCGGCGGCTCGGCGCGCTTCGACACCCGCCAGACCCGCGAGGCGAGCGAGGCGGTGGTCCGGCTGCACCGGCTCGATCGCGAGCGGGTCGTGGTGGCGCGGCAGGCGCCCGAGGCGGTCGACGCAGGCGCGTTCCACAACGACGTGGTGGCGGTCGGGCACCGCCACGTGCTGCT
>CAYMQR010000176.1:0-9163 GCA_964392195.1 uncultured bacterium
GGAGAGCGCCGATGGCGCTGGCGGGGCCAGCGAGCCCGGCGAGCCGGTGTCGAGAGGCGGAGCGCGGCCCTTGCCCACCGCCGAGCCGGGTGGCGGACGATCCGAGATCCCGGACGTGCCGAGCGGCGGCGTGGCTGCCGCGAGCGGCGCGGCGCGCGCTCCCAAGCCGGGCAGCGAGCCCTCGAACGGCACCCGCTCGATCGAGATCGCGGGCTTCGCCGTGGGGATCGGCTGGGCGGCGCTCGTCGAGGGGGTCGCGCGGCGTGGAAGCCGGCGCTCGCGAGGCCGCGCTGGAGCGGTGCTGATGCGGCTCGTGCCAGCCGCCGTCGCGGGCGGTCTCAGCGTGGCGGCGTTGATCGCGATGGAAGCGCGCACCGCGCCCACGGCGCGTGCCGCCACGCCAAAGAGCGCACCGACCACGCAATCCGGGGCAGCGGTGGCGCGCCATGGCGACAACCGCAAGCCGCTCGCACCGGCGCGCTCCGCCAGCGCGGCGCCCGTGGCCAGACCCGCCACGCCGAGCTACCGGGCGTTGGTGGCCGCGCTCGCGCCCGCACCCGATCCCTGCGCGCAGGCGAGCGGCTCGCTCGCGCGTTTCCTGTGCCTCGAGCGGCTGCGCCACCCGGACGCGGCCGAAGCCGTGGAAAGCGAGGGGCCGGCACAGGCGGATGCAGGCGCTGCAGAAGGAACCGCGACACGCGCCGAGACGAGCGTGCCGAGCGCGCGCGCCGAAGCCTCGAGCCCGCCGGCCAGCGGCGCCCCGGCTTCGGCGCCCGCGGGAGCCAAGTCATCCACGTCCACCGCTCCGTCCACGTCCACGCCACCGAGCGGCGCGCCGGACGTCGGCACGACACCGCGAGCGGCGCCACCAGCGGTTCCCTCGGCGGCGCCCGCCGCGCCGACGGCAGCACCCGCCGCCCTGCCCGCCGCCGCTCCATCACCGATCGGCGCCGGACCGAAGCCGAGCACCATGCCGCCGACCGACGCCGTGTCCTCGCCGAGCCGCACGCCACCGGCTCCTCCGGCCACCGCGAAGCCTGCGCCGTCCGCGGCCGCCGCCAGGCCGGTGGTCGCGGCCCGGCGCAACCTGCTCGCGGCGCTGCCCACGTTCCTCCTCGGCCTCCTCGCCGGCACGGTCGGACTCGCGATCGTGGCGCTGGGAACCGGCGGACGCCCCGCGGCGGAGGGCGGGTCGTGACGCGGCTCGGACGAACCTGCGCGGCGGCGCTCGCGGTCGCGGCGCTCGGGGCGCCCGCGCGCACGCTCGCCGGCGATCCGCTCGGCGATGCGCTGGTGGCGAAGTTCGGCGCGTGCTTCGAGGCCCAGGGCGGCGCCCTGAGCGACGAGGATCGCGCGGTCCTCGCTTCGGCGAGCGGGGATCTGGTGGCGGCCGCCGACGTCACGGTGAACGGGGTCTCCTGCGGCGCTGCCGCCGCACCGGACGTGACGCCGCCGAGCGCCGAGGCTTGCGTCGCGGCGGCGAACGCGCTGCCCTGCGACGACTTCGGCGCGGGTATCGACCACGAGAGCGCGTCGCTCGCGGCGCTGCCGCCCCCGCCCCCCTGGGCCGTCACCTACGTGCAAGCGCTGCTCGGCCGCACGGAGACTTGTTACGCCGCGGAGGTCGGCTCGCCGGTCACCACGGATCAGCGCGCCCAGCTCGACGGCTTCGGGAACGAGCTGGCGTCGGGGATCGGGGTGGCGGCGAGCGGCGGCGCGTGCAAGGTCCACGAGGATCAGCTCGCGAGCTGCACGAGCTGGCTCGCGGCGCGCGCCTGCGACGCGCTGCTCACGGACCTCGACCACATGCTCGGCCAGGGCAGCGAGTCGAGCGCCGAGGGTGGCACCCCCGCACCGTCCGCCGCTCCCACGACCACCACCGCCGACGGCGTCGACGTCGACACCGCGACCGACGAGGAGCTCGACGCCAAGCTCGCCGCGGCCCAGTCCGACCGCCAGTCGGCCGCCAGCCAGCTCATCGGGCCGTGCGCCGCGCTCGTCGACTGCAGTACCGACCTCGACGCCATGCTCGACGCCGAAGCGCCGCCCGACACCGAGCCGTAGCGCGGGGGCTCGTCCCCCGCCCGCGGCTTCCGATCGATGGTCGTGTCGCGCGATAGACTCGCCGTCGCCATGACCATCGAGACCCGGCGCTTCGGCGCGACGCTGTCCAAGCCGATGAAGGTCGCCACCTACCTCGTCGGCTACGGTCTCGCGATGGGCGTCCCCGTCGCGGTGGGCGTGAACATCTACCTCACCAGCCACGACCCGGGCGTGTTCGGGATCGCGCTGGTGCCGGGCGCCATCCTGCTGGTGGCGTCGCTCTTCCGGCCGCGCGGCTACTCGGTCAACGCCGACGAGGTGCGCGTGGAGCGGCCGATCGGACCGGTGCGCGTACCGCTCGAGCGGATCGAGTCGGTGAAGGACGGCGCGCCGTTCCTCGCCGGTCGGCCGATCGGCATCTTCCGCGTGGGTGGGTTCTACGGCAGCTATGGGCGGTTCCGGAGCAGCACCCTCGGCGTGTTCGACCTCTACTTCACCGGCGAGCTGCCGGTGGTGGCGATCCGCCGCCGCGGCGCGAAGCCGCTCGTCATCTCGCCCGACGACTGCGGGCCCTTCCTCGACGCCCTGGCGCGCGCAGCGCGGGAGCGGGGCCTGAGCTTCCCGATCGAGCGGCCCGCGCTCGCGAGCGCCGCCGCAACCGGAGACTGAGATGTTCCGCCACGTGATCCAGCTTCGCTTCAAGGACGGCACGAGCGCCGAGCAGATCGCCGCGCTGCACGCCGCGCTCGCCGAGCTCCCGCGCCAGATCCCCGAGATCCGCCGCTACCACTTCGGCGACGACGCGCGCCTCGTCGACGGCAACTGGGACTTCGCGCTGGTCGCCGAGTTCGACTCCGAGGACGGCTACCTCGTCTACCGCACCCACCCGGCCCACCTCGCGGTGATCGAGCACCACATCAAGCCGCTCCTGAAGGAGCGGGCCGCCGTCCAGTTCGACTCCGCGGACTGACACGCAGCGCTGTGCCGCACCGCAGGTGTAGCGGCGGGCGTGAGCCCGCCGAGGATCGGACACGAGCGAGAGCGAGCGGTCCCGATCCGGGGAGGGCTCGCGCCCGCCCCTACTCGCGGCCCCGCTCGAACACCACGGTGAGGTTGTTGGCGGGCATGGGCACGGTGTGCTCGTGGGTGAAGCCGTGCTCGGCGGCGAGGCGCACCACCTCTTCGAGGTGGCGCACACCCCACGACGGGTCACGCATCCGCAGGCTTTCGTCGAACGCGGCGTTGCTCGGCGCGGTGGGCTTCCCGCCCACGTGGTACGGGCCGTAGAGCACGAGCGGCGCGCCGTCCTCGAGCAGCCGCGCGGCACCCCGCATCAGCGCCTCGGTGCACTCCCACGGCGAGATGTGGATCATGTTGATGCACACGATCGCGTCGGCGCGCGCGATCGGCCACGGCGCGCGGCGCACGTCGAGATCGAGCGGCGCGAGCAGGTTCGGCGGCGCGTCGGACTCGCGCCACGCATCGATGCTCGCGCGGGCCTCCGCGTCCGCGTCGCTCGGCTGCCAGGTGATCCCGGGCAGGTTGCGCGCGAAGTGGACGCCGTGCTCGCCCGAACCGCTCGCGATCTCGAGCACCAGCCCGCGTGCGGGCAGCACCCGCCGCAGCACCTCGAGGATGGGATCCCGGTTGCGCGCCGTGGCGGGCGCGTGAAGCCGCGCGTCCGCGCCACGTCCGGGCACGCCGCGCCGTCCGTTCACGCCACCTCGATCGCGGCTTCGAGGGCGGGGGTGCCCTGCGACTCGAACCAGAAGAGCCCTTCCTTCACGAGGCCGATCCGCGCTCGATACTTCCCCGGCGCGAGCGCGCCCGCGGGGACCGTGAAGCGGATCTCGCGCGAGCCGCCCGCTTCCAGGATCGGATCGAAGTACACACGCTCGATGTCGCGGACGCACGCTCCGCCCTCGTCGAACCAGCGGATGCCGATGCCGCAGCGGCCGTGGATGGGGCCGGTGCCGTCGAGCGCCGAGTGGCTGAGTCCCCGCGCGCGCACCGCGATCGTCAGATCCTTCCCGCGCGCCATCCGCGCCGGCACGTCGATCGCCTCGATGCCCGCGCCCGCGTCCGTCGGCGGCAGCACCTCGACCTCCCACTCGAGCGGTGTGGCTCCCTGATCCTGGAGCCAGAAGCAGCCCTCGCGGACCAGGTCGATCTTGCAGCGGTAGTGGCCCGCGGGGATCAGCCCGGCGGGCACCGCGATGGTCACGTCCCGCGTCTCGCCGGGCTTCAGCGGCGGCACGAAGTGGGCGCGGTCGGACGCGCGCACCTCCTCCCCCGACTCGGCGCGGATCCACCGCACTCCCACGCCGATCCGGCCCAGGCCGGAGGGGCTGGCGTCGTTGCTGTCGAGCGCGCCGGTCGAGTGCCCGTGCACGCGCAGCTTCAGCTCGAGGGCATCGGGTCCGCGGGCCGACCCCGGCTTCTCGAGCGCCTCGATCAGCGGCTCGGCCGGCGCCGCGCCGCTCACCTCGAGGTCCCACTCGATGGGCTTCATGTCGAGGTTCTCGAACCACCACATGCCGTGGCGGACGAGGTCCACCTTGAGGTGGTAGCGGCCCGGCGCTCGAGGCACCAGCCCGATGAGCGTGAGCTCGGCGCTCTGTCCGCCCTCCACGGTGGTGCCCATGCCGACCTGCGAGAAGGTGTCGTCGATCAGCCGGCCCTCGCCGTCGAAGAGCCGCGCGCACAGGTACACCTTGCGATACGGCCGCCCGTCCGCCGCCGCCCACGGCATCTCGCCGGTGTTGGTGGCGCGGAAGCGGGTGACGAAGAGCTCGCCGGGGCGCGCGGTGCGGGGCGGCTCGCCGAGCGCCTCGATGCGCGCGTCCCACACCAGCGCGTTGGGGATCTTCTTGCCGCCCTCGAGGGTGGCGTGGCGGATCTTCTCGTAGTCGGGCGAACCCGGCACGAACCGCTCCGACGGGAAGCCGAGCGGCTGGTCGGTGGTGGTGAAGGTGAGCCGGTCCACCCCCAGCTCGCGCGCGAGCCGGCGCGCCTTCTCCAGCTCCTCGTCCGAGTCGTTCCAGCGGAAGAGGATGTAGTTCCAGATGATCCACGGGAACAGGCGGCCGCGGCGCTCGCGCTCCTCCACGACGTCGCCGATCGCCTTCAGCACCTTGTCGAGCTTCCCGCGCTTCCGGTAGGTCTCGTAGACCTCCTGTGTCGCGCCGTCGACCGAGAACTGCACCTCGTTGATGCCGGAATCGACCAGCGCCGCGACCTTCTCCGGCTTGTCGAAGTAGTGTCCGTTGGTGCTCGTCCAGATCCACACGTTCGGGTTCACGTCCTTCGCGTACTTCAGCATCTTGAAGGCTTCCTTGTGCAGGAAGCTCTCGCCGTAGTTGTAGAAGACCATGCGCTCGAGGTGCGGCCCGACCTCGTCGATGACCTTCTTGTAGAGCTCGAACGGCAGCATCCGGTCGATGCGGGTGTCGTAGACGTCGACCTCGCACGCCGGCTGCGGGCAGCGCAGGTTGCAGATGATGGTGGGCTCGACGTAGAGGACGCGCGGCAGCTCGGGCGGCACGAGCGGCAGGTCGGGCGGCTGGTAGTCGCCGTCGTGGACCTCCATCAGCCCGCACTTGTAGCAAAAGGCCGGCGGGCGGTTGGCGTGCATGCCGCGCCGCATGCGCTGGAAGCCGGCGCCCTGCCATATCTGGAGAGCGCTCTCGCTCCCCACGTGGCCCATCTTGTTCTCGTTGCGGGCGTCGCCGCAGCCGCACACGACGGTGCCGTCGCAGGTGAGCACCATGGTGCGCCACGGCCACAGGCAGAACATCCGCTTGCCCTCGTAGCTCACGCCGAAGCGGTTGAGCTGCGCCGGGCCGTCGGCGATCGGTTGAAGCTGTGTGAGACTCATGCGGTCCTTCGATGCGGACGCGCCGGGAGGCGCGCGGGAGCACAGAGCGTATGCGCCACCTCGACCCCCGTCCAACCGCGCGGCTGCGCGGGCGCCTCGCCGCCGTCGCCGCGATCTTCACCGGAGTGCTCGTCGCCGCGCCGCCGGCCACGCTCGCCGGCGATCCCTACCCGCGGGTCCAGCTCGTGCCGCAGGACAAGGCCATCTCGGATCCCTCGTTCGCGGCGTTCCGCAAGAAGCTCGACGCCACCGTCGCAGCCAAGGACGCCAGCGCGCTGCGCTCGATCCTCGCGCCGGGCGTGGTCGTGAGCTTCGGCGGGGAGAGCGGCCCGGACGCCTTCTTCGAGCGCTGGAAGCCCACCGAGCCCGGTGCCGAGCTCTGGCCACTGCTCGCCAAGCTGCTCTCGCTCGGCTCGACGGTCGAGAAGTCCGACGAAGGCGTCACCGCAACCTATCCCTACGCGTACGCCGCCTTCCCTGACGACCTCGACGCCTTCACGAGCGGCGTCATCACGGGACGCGGCGTGAAGGTCCGCGAGAAGCCGGACGAGACGGCCGCGGTGGTCACCCAGCTCGACCACGACGTGGTGAAGGTCCCGGACTGGAAGTTCGATCCCCAGACCGGCACCAGCCCGCCGTGGATCGAGGTCGAGCTGTGGAACGGCAAGAGCGGCTTCGTCGCGAAGTCGATGATCCGCTCGCCGGGCGACTACCGTGCCGGCTTCACCAAGCAAGGCGGCGCCTGGAAGCTCACCTACCTGGTCGCGGGCGACTGAGCGCGATGGGCGATCTGCTCACCGAGCTCGCCCGCCGCGTGGTGCTGCTCGACGGGGCGATGGGGACGATGTTGCTCGATCGTGGGCTGCCGGTCGGGACACCGCCCGAGCGATGGGTGCTCGAGCGACCGGACGACGTGCTCGCGGTCCACCGCGGGTACGTCGACGCGGGCGCCGAGGTGCTCACGAGCTGCTCCTTCGGCGCGAGCGCGCCCAACCTGGCGCGTTCGGGGCTCGGCGCGGAGCGGCACACAATCTGGCGCGTGACCGTCGAGCTCGCGCGCGAGGCGATCGGCCCCGCGGGCTTCGTCCTCGGGGACATCGGCCCGATCTGGCCACCGCTCGGCGAGCCCCACGCGCCGTCGGAGGCCGAGCGACGCGCCGCCTATACCGAGCAGGCCTCGGCGCTCGCCGCGGCCGGCTGCGACGCGTTGCTCGTCGAGACCATGACCGACCTCGACGAGGCGGTCCTCGCCATCACGTCCATCCGCGACGTCACGCCATGTCCGGTGATCGCCACGGTCGCGTTCCTGCCCGCAACCCAGGAGCGCCCGGCCATCGAGCCACGGCTCGCGGCGCACCGGCTGGCCGGAGCCGGAGCCGCCGCCGTGGGTGCGAACTGCATGCTCACCGCGAGCGAGATGCTGGAGCCCGTCGTACGGCTCGTTGCCGCCACCGATCGACCGGTGATCGCTCGCCCGAACGCTGGCCAGCCGCGCCGCGACGACGTCGGCCGCTTCGTCTACGACGAGACGCCCGAGCGCTTCGCCGAAGGCATCTCCCGGCTCGTCGACGCCGGGGCAACCGGAATCGGCGGCTGCTGCGGCACCACGCCAGCGTTCATCGCCCAGGCCGCCCAGGTCGTCGGTGGCGCGAGCGCGCTTGGGCGCACCTGACGGCGCCCCCATGAATGAGGTCGCTCGCTCACCCGGCTGCGAGGGACCGCAGCCCTCCACCAATCCGCCTGGAGGGCCGCGCTCCCTCGCGGCCGCCCCCTGAACTCAGCGCGGGGCGTCCCGGCTCAGCCCGGCCCCGAGAGCGGCAGCTTGATCCGGAACGTGGTGCCTACACCCTCGATGCTGTCGCACTCGAGTTGGCCGCCGTGGCCGTCCACGATGATGCGGCAGATCTCGAGCCCGAGCCCGGTCCCCGCCGAGCGGGTCGTGAAGAACGGCTCGAAGATGCGCGCGCGCACCGCGGAGGGCATGCCGCGGCCGGTGTCCTCGACCTCCGCGCAAGCGTGACCGTCGAGCGAGTAGCTGCGGAACGAGATGCGGGCGCCCTCGGGGGTCGCTTCGACGGCGTTCTGCAGCAGGTTCCACAGCACCCGCCACAGCTTGCGCGGCGCGACGTCGCACGGCAGCGAAACCGACGGCTCGAGCTCGAGCTGGCGGGTGTGGTCGATGGTGCCACCACGCATGTCGTTGACGAAGCCGCGCACCAGCTCGGCCAGGTCGCCGCGCTCGAGCTGGTAGGCGAGCGGGCGCCCGTCGGCCACCATCATCAGCTCGCTCGACAGGTCGTGGATGCCGTGGACGGCCTGGTCCAGGAGTCGCCGTACCGTGCCGCCGGCGGGACCGAGGTCGGCGAGCCCGGCGAGACCGACCACCGCGGTCAGGTAGTTGCGGATGTCGTGGGCGAAGCCCGAGGCGAGGCGCCCCGCGAGCGCGAGCTTCTCGGCTCGCACCAGGCTCTCGCGCGCCGCGTTGAGCTCGTTGATCGTGTACTCGAGGTGGCGGTTGCGCAGCGCCAGCTCCTCCAGCAGGTGACGGTTCTCGCGCGCCAATCGCCGCCGCTCGAGCGCCTCCGAGATCTCCTGCCTCAGCACCGCCGGGTTGCACGGCTTGAGCAGGAAGCGCAGCACCTCGCCTTCGTTGATCGCGCGCAGCATCGCGTCGGGCTCGTTGTAGGCGGTGAGCACGATGCGGACGATGTCGGGGTCGCGCTCGCGGACCCGCGCCAGGAGGTCGGTGCCTCGGACCCCCGGCATACGCTCGTCCGTGAGCACCAGGTCGACCGGCTGCTCGTCGAGGATCGCCTGCGCCTCGGTGGCATCGGCGGCGGTCAGCACTTCGTACTCGCGGCCGAGGATCACCATCATCGTCTGGCGCAGCGGCTCCTCGTCGTCGACGACGAGGATTCGGGCGCGCGGCAACGCGGGTTCGGCGGGTCGGGTCATGGGGAGGGGCTCGGCTCGTGGACGGGGTGGCTTCCGCTCTCGGGCGACCCTGTGCGTCGGGGGTGAAGGTCTTCTCGTGGCTCGACGAGGCCGTCGCGAGTGACGCGACCGGCCGCATCATCGGCGGGGCGGGGACCCCAGGTTTTCCCCTAGCGCGTCGCGGCCGTCAACTGGCGACCGCGAGCGCTCACGCGCCAGGGTCCGCCCCGTCGCTCGGCGGCGGCTCGGCGGCGGGCAGCCGCACGATCGCGCGGGTTCCCTCGCCCACCACGCTCGTGAGCGAGAGGG